>CAYWTY010000058.1:0-11134 GCA_964461335.1 uncultured Oscillospiraceae bacterium | reverse complement strand
AGCGTTATGCTTCTCTATTTTTCTCCCTTACCCCAATCTTTAGTGTAGAGCCTTTTTTAGGCTGCTTCAGTCGTTGTTCAAAGCATCCTTTACAATATTAAACAGGTTTCTTTTACCCTGCTTTGCTTCAGCCTGCTGTTTGCCAAGCGCATCTTCAAATGTTTTAAGCAATGACTTTTGCTGTTCGTTCATGCGTTTGGGTACTTCAATATCAACGCGCACAAGGAGGTCGCCCTTCCCTGTGCCTCTAAGCCGCTGTATTCCTTGCCCTCTCAGGCGAAACACAGTCCCTGATTGTGTTCCTTCAGGAACTGAATACTTGACAGAGCCTGTAAGCGTAGGCACTTTTATTTCGCCGCCAAGTGCAGCAATTGTAAAAGGCAGCTTCATGTCAAGGTTCAAATCGTACCCGCTTCTTCTAAAAAGCTTATGCGGCTTAACATTTACAGTAATGTAAAGGTCGCCGCTCTGCCCGCCTCTAAAGCCTGCTTCGCCTTCGCCTGCCATGCTGAGGGTTTGGCCATCATCAATACCTGCGGGTATTGTAACAAGCACCCTGCTTGTCTTCTTTACCCTGCCCTGCCCTGCGCAGTCAGCACAGGGGTCCTTATTTACCTGGCCTGTACCTGAGCATACTGTGCATGGGCGGACTGTTGTAAATGAGCCAAGCATAGTGTTTTGCTGTGCCCGAACCTGACCTGTACCGCCGCATGCGCTGCAGCGAACCGGGGATGTGCCCGGCTTTGCGCCTGTACCGCTGCATGTGCTACAGTTTTGTTCCCTAGGAACTAAAATCTCGCGCTTTACCCCAAAAGCCGCATCCTCAAAGCTTATTGTAAGCGTATACCTGAGGTTATTCCCAGGGATTGGCCCTGTGCGCTGCCCACCGCTTGAAAACCCGCCGCCGAACATACTTTCGAAAATATCTGTAAACCCGCCAAAGCCTGAGAAGGGGTTCCCGCCGTACTCTCCGCCGTTTGCCTGGCTAAACGCGGCATGGCCAAATTGATCATATTGAGCGCGCTTTTGTGCATCCGTAAGGACTTCTGCAGCTTCGTTAAGCTCCTTAAAGCGCGCTTCCGCTTCTTTATCCCCAGGGTGCAAATCAGGATGGCAGGCTTTCGCCTGCTTGCGAAATGCACTTTTTATTTCATCTTCGCCTGCATCCTTTTTTACGCCCAAGATTTCATAATAATCTCGCTTATTTGCCAATAGCCCTCACTCCCCCAAACCGGTGCAACCATACTTCATACTTCAACCCTTTAACAAAAAGGGCGGGCATTCACCCGCCCAGTTTAACCGTTATTTCTTGTCGTCATCTACAATTTCATAATCTGCGTCAACTACTGTATCATCGTGCTGTGGAGGTGCTGTACTCTCCTCTGGCCCTGCCTGAGCGCTTGCCTGCTGATAGATTTTCCCGAATACTTCGTAGGATATATCTGTCAGTTTTTCGCTTGCAGTTTTAATCATGGATATATCAGTACCTTCAAGTGTCTTTTTCAAATCCTGCAATGCAGACTCAATCTTTTGCTTGTCATCTTGGGAAACCTTCTCGCCAAGCTCTTTAAGAGTCTTCTCAGTACTGTAAACAAGCCCATCTGCATGGTTGCGCGCCTCAACTTCGTCTTTGCGCTGTTTGTCTTCACCTGCAAAGCGTTCAGCCTCATTAACAGCATTCTTAATTTCTTCTTCACTCAAGTTTGAAGATGCGGTAATTGTTACTTTCTGCTCATGCCCTGTACCTAAATCCTTTGCAGAGACATGCACAATTCCGTTTGCATCAATATCGAACGAAACTTCAATTTGAGGAACACCGCGAGGAGCAGGCGCAATTCCCGCAAGCTGGAAGCGGCCTAAGGTTTTATTATATTGTGCAAGCTCGCGCTCACCCTGGAGCACATGCACTTCTACTGAAGTCTGGCCGTCTGCAGCAGTTGAGAAGATTTGGCTCTTTTTTGTAGGTATTGTAGTGTTACGCTCAATAAGCCTTGTAAACACACCGCCAACAGTTTCTATGCCAAGCGAAAGGGGCGTAACATCAAGCAACAGAATGTCTTTAACCTCACCGCCAAGCACGCCAGCCTGTATTGCGGCGCCTATTGCAACGCATTCATCAGGGTTAATACCCTTAAACGGCTCTTTACCAGTAACTGCCTTAACCATTTCCTGTACAGAAGGCGTACGGCTCGAACCGCCGACAAGTATCACCTTGTCGATTTTATCACTTGTAAGGTTAGAATCCCGCAGAGCGCGGAATAAGCACTCTTTAGTTTTATCAACCAAGTCTGAAGTAAGCTCATTAAACTTCGCACGGCTTAAAGTCATATCCAAGTGCTTGGGTCCTGATGCATCCATTGTTATAAACGGCAGGTTGATATTTGTCTGCGACATGCCTGAAAGCTCGATTTTTGCCTTTTCTGAAGCTTCCTTAAGCCTTTGGAGCGCCATTTTATCGTTCTTTAGCTCTACCCCGCTATCCTTACGAAATTCGGCTGCAACATAGTCAATAATGCGCTGGTCAAAATCATCACCGCCAAGGCGATTGTTTCCGTTTGTAGCAAGCACCTCAAAAACTCCATCCCCGATTTCAAGGATTGAGACATCGAATGTTCCGCCGCCTAAATCATAAACAAGAATCTTCTGATTATGCTCTTTATCCATGCCATATGCAAGCGATGCTGCAGTAGGCTCGTTTATTATCCGCAGCACCTCAAGCCCTGCTATACGGCCCGCATCTTTTGTTGCCTGGCGCTGGCTGTCGCTAAAATATGCAGGCACAGTAATTACTGCCTGAGTAACGGTTTCGCCTAAGTATGCTTCTGCATCCTCTTTAAGCTTGCGCAAAATCATAGCGGAGATTTCCTGAGGCGTGAGCTCTTTGCCATCTACACGCACCTTATGCGAAGTACCCATCTCGCGTTTAATTGAAGAAATCGTACGGTCTGGGTTAGTTATTGCCTGGCGTTTAGCTACCTGCCCAACAAGACGCTCCTCCCCCTTAAACGCAACAACAGAGGGTGTTGTTCTTCCCCCCTCAGCGTTAGGGATTACAATAGGTTCCCCTCCCTCGAGCACTGCTACGCAGGAGTTTGTCGTTCCCAAGTCTATACCAATTATTTTTCCCATTTTATTGCCTCCTAAAAAACATATCCTTCTTAGTGTTAGTTGTATATTTAATGCTGCCGATGTCGACGCATTGTTCGCCTTACTTAGCTACTTTGACCATACTGTGCCTTAAGATGCGCCCTTTTACGCTATAACCCTTTTGGAACACCTCAAGCACCTCGCCCGGTTCCCTGCCCTCTGCTTCCTCTTGCATTACTGCATTATGCAAAACCGGGTCAAACGCTCCGTCAGCAGGGACTTCATCAAACCCGAGCTTCATAAGCGCATCTATAAGCATTCGCTGCACCAGCCGTACACCTTCAACAAAGCAGGGGTCCACGCCCTCCATGCTTTCAAGTGCAAAATCAAAGCTATCCAATGTGGGGAGAAGCGTTTGAATACAAGCCCTAACGCCTTCCTCATAACAGTCGGCTTTTATGGTTGCGTTTCTTTTACGGTAATTGTCAAAGTCAGCCTGAAGCCTCTGCGCTAGCAAAACCGCCTCATCCTTTTCTGCTTGCAAAGCTTCAATATGTGCTTTTACACTTTCAAACTCAGTTTGGGAGAGCTTAACATACTGCTCCGCATTCTCCGCAGGCGCTTCGTTAACATTGCCGCTGCATTTGTTTTCGGGTAAATCTAATATTGTTTGGTTGGTAGTCTTCTTTGCCATGTTACGTTTAAACCTCCAAATTGGCTACTCAAGCTTATCCTGGTCCAAAAGGCCTGCAAGCGCTTCAGAAAGGCTAAGCTGCATATATTCAAGTATTGAAAGCACCCTGCTATAATGCATTCGTGTTGGCCCGATTATTCCAAGCGAGCCCATTGGTTCATTACCTATTCTATAGGTTGCTGTAATTACGCTGCAGTCTTTAAGCTGCTTTGGCTCGTTTTCTTCGCCTATTGTTATTGAAAACTCCAGTGTGGATGCCTTTTTTAAAAGCTGGTATAAAGTATCGCTGCCTTCAAGTGCAGCCAAAAACCCTTTTGCCTTGCTGACATCACTATATTCAGGGTAGTACAGTATATTTGTAGCGCCCGAAAGCTCAACCTTCTTTGTGCTTTCATAGATATGCCGCTCAAGCGCTTCCATAATGTTGAGGAAAAAGCTACGCATAGACCCCATTTCCTCACTTATGCGCATAATAGTCTCAACAGCTACTTGGTCAAGGCGCATATCAAAAAGCGCATTATTTATTCGGTTGGAGAAACGTTCAAGGTCATATGCGGACATATCCTCTGGTACCCGTAAAAGCACATCGCGTATAAATCCAGTATCTGTAACAAGCACAAGCAATGCCTTATCCCCTGAAAGCGGCACAACTTGGACATGCCGTATGCGCACGGTTTCAAGCTGGGGCGGAAGCACAATTGCAGTATAGCGGGTTATATCGGAAAGCGCAGAGGCTGTTTGGCGCACCAGGTTTTCAACTTGATCCATGCGCTCAAGAAAATAAGCGCGTATCGCCTTGCGCTCATGGTCGGAAAGCTGCGCACGCTGCATTATCCGGTTTACATAAAAACGGTATGCTTTATTTGACGGTATGCGGCCTGCCGAAGTATGGGGCTGCTCGAGATAGCCAAGTTCCTCTAAATCACTCATTTCATTGCGGATTGTTGCTGAGGACAGGTTAAAATCCGAGCGCTTTGAGATTGTGCGTGAGCCGACAGGCGCAGCTGTAAGAATATAATCGTCAATTATTGCTTGCAGTATTCGTATTTTTCTATGGTCAAGCTCCATTGCCGCGCCTCCTTTCAGCTAAGCTTCTTAAGTTATAGTATGCCTTTAATTTGAGGTTAGCACTCTTGGTCATTGAGTGCTAACCTTAAATTAAAGATAACATCCATGTGGCTTTTTGTCAATAGAAACGAAGCTTAACTATTGTGACAAAGTGGAAACAAAACCTGTGTTGCCCGCAGAGCCTAAGATGTGTTATAAAATAGGGAGTATTCATGCTAAGAAAGGGGCAATATGCAAGGACTATATCTGCATTATCCGTTTTGCACTAAGAAATGCCGATATTGCGACTTCTTTTCAAAGCAGGACGCGATGCATTTTTCACGCGAGTACATATATATGTTGCTTAATGAACTAAACACATTTCAAGCGTATTATCCTTGGGGAACATTCACTTCAGTATATTTTGGCGGCGGCACACCCTCGTTAATTTGCCCTGACTTGCTGCAAGTAATTATGGATACGCTAAATAAATGCTATTCTATATCAAGAGAAGCGGAAATCACGCTTGAGTGCAACCCTGGGACGCTAACTCTAAACAAGCTTAAAGCATATAAAGAAGCAGGCATTAATCGGCTTTCTATTGGCCTTCAAAGCTTTTCTAACTCAATTTTAAAACGCATAGGCAGAACGCATACATCAGCCCAATTTCTTGATGCTTACAGTTTAGCGCGTGATGCGGGGTTTTTAAATATAAGCATTGACCTTATGCATGGCCTGCCCGGGCAAACACAAAAGGAGTATTTAGATACGCTAATAAAAACAATTTCACTCAAACCCGAACACATTTCTTCATATATGCTTACGCTTGCAGAAGGCACACCGCTTTATGGAGATGTTATGGCTAGCAAAGAAACCCTGCCCAATGAGGATGAAATCTCCGACATGCAGGATAGCGGAATTTCCCTCCTTGAAGAAAGCGGCTATGCGCGCTATGAAATATCAAATTTCGCCAAACCCGGCTTTTGCTGCAGCCATAATCAAAACTATTGGGAAAACGGAATGTACCTTGGCTTTGGTGCAGCCGCACATTCAGCGTGGCGCATAAACTCATGCTCCGGCTCAAAATGGGTGCGCTGGAGCAACCCCTCTGACATTGGCGCCTACATATGCACTGCTAAAGCGCCTATAAGCGAGCGCACATTTGAAATAATCCCCACAGCAGAAGAAATGCTTGAAACCATAATGCTTGGCCTAAGGCAAGTGTGCGGAATCCCGCTTAACTCATTTGAAGAGCGCTTTAATACACAAGTTACAAACGCGTTCCCGAAAGCTGTTGAAAAACTTACTGCTTTAGGCTTGCTCGAAATAGAGAGTGGCTTTATAAGGCTTACCCAGCGTGGGCTTGATTTGCAAAACACAGCTTTACTGTATTTTATGGATGAACAATAGCATGCTATGCATGCTGCATTAAAATGCAACTCAAGGTTTTACAATATAGACTTTTAGCGGCTTATTTGTTTTTTCTGCATAGGCAATCGCATGGCGGGTGCCGCGTGAAACCCCATCCCAAATCGCTACAACCATATCTGCCCTATCAACAATCTGCTCGTTTCGAACAAGAGGTGCAACAGCGCCTAACAGCCGGTACTCAGGCTTAAGTACGCAAAAGGGAATGCCGTTTTCGCGAGCATAGCGCTCAGCAAGCGTATCTACCCCTTTTGCGCCGCCTGTAATTATCTCAGTAGTTTTTTTAGGCAGATATTGTGCAATATCAACCTTTAGCCCACGCGAACCGACAATTGCTACCTTCATAGTACTTAGTTTATTTTTAAAACGCTCATAAATGCTTCGCTTGGCACCTCAACTGAGCCAACCTGCCGCATACGCTTTTTGCCTTCCTTTTGCTTTTCAAGCAGCTTCTTTTTGCGTGATATGTCGCCCCCATAGCATTTTGCAAGCACATCCTTGCGCACTGCCTTAACAGTTTCACGCGCAATCACTTTGCCGCCGATTGCCGCTTGTATAGGGATTTCAAACTGCTGCCTTGGTATAACATCCTTAAGCTTTTCCGCAACTGCGCGCCCTTTTGAATACGCTTTATCCTTGTGGACAATGGTGGAGAGCGCATCGCAGATTTCCCCGTTTAAGAGAAAGTCAAGCTTAACAAGCTCAGAACGCATATATTCTTTAAGCTCATAATCAAACGATGCATATCCGCGCGAGCGTGACTTCAACTGGTCAAAAAAATCATAGATTATTTCGTTTAGCGGCAGCACATAGTTTATGCTAACGCGTGTTTCTTCAAGGTATTTCATGTCCGTAAAAATACCGCGCTTTTCCTGGCATAACTCCATTATTGCGCCAACATAATTGGATGGCGTCATTATATGCGCATCAACCATGGGTTCTTCCAGCCACTCAAGCCGCGTTGCAGGCGGAAGGTCAGCCGGGTTGTCAATTACTTGGTTGCTGCCATCAGTCAGCTTTACCCTATATACAACGCTCGGCGCAGTTGTTATTAAATCAAGGTCGAACTCGCGCTCAAGCCTTTCCTGAACGATTTCCATATGCAGCAAACCTAAAAACCCGCAACGAAACCCAAGCCCAAGCGCTGCGGATACTTCAGGTTCAAAAACTAGCGATGCATCATTTAGCAAAAGCTTATCAAGCGCATCCCGCAAATCATCATAACGCGAGCCATCGGCAGGGTATATGCCGCAAAACACCATTGGGTGAGCCTGCTTAAAGCCCGGCAGTGCGACTTTTGTCGGGTTTTCGGCATCTGTTATTGTATCGCCGACCTTTGTTTCAGCCACACTTTTTATTGACGCTGCAATATAGCCTACTTCCCCTGCACCAAGCTCATCTATTGGCTTATACATTGGCGTAAATATGCCGACTTCCGTAACTTCAAATTCACGCCCTGTGCTCATCATCATTATGCGCGAACCCGGCCGTACGCTGCCTTCCATTACACGCACATGGCTTAGTGCGCCTTTATAATTGTCGTAATAACAATCAAATACCAGCGCTTTTAGCGGTGCATTACGCTCCCCTTTAGGCGGGGGAATGCGAGATATGATTTGGTCGAGCACCTTGTTTACGTTTTCACCTGATTTAGCGGAAATCTGCGGGCTATCCTCAGCAGGTAAGCCAATAATATCTTCTATTTCGTGTATTGCATGCTCCGGCAGTGCGCTGGGCAAGTCAATTTTATTTATAACAGGCACAATTTCAAGCCCGCCGTCCAAAGCAAGATATACGTTTGCAAGAGTTTGCGCTTCTATACCCTGGGTTGCATCAACAACTAAGAGCGCGCCCTCGCAAGCTGCAAGCGCTCGCCCAACCTCATAGTTAAAATCAACATGCCCAGGGGTATCGATTAAATTAAGCATATATTCAACGCCATCCGTATGGCGGTAAAACATGCGCACTGCAGTTGCCTTAATAGTAATGCCGCGCTCACGCTCAATATCCATTGTGTCGAGCAGCTGCTCTTCCATATCGCGCTTAGCAATAGTCTCGGTCATTTCCATAAGCCTGTCTGCAAGCGTGGATTTGCCGTGGTCAATATGCGCAATTATACAAAAGTTGCGGATCTGTTCACGCGAATAGGCCATATTGCCTCCGTTTTCTGTTACTGAAATGATGATACAGTATTAAGAAGCTAAAAGCAATACAACCCCGCTATGCCCCAGGGTCAAAGCATGCTACAATATATTTGTATTAAACATAGGGGGTAAAGTATGGATAAAGTTCAAATGACAGCTAATAACCTAGAGCGCAATGGGTTTAAGGTACAGGTGTTTGATAATGCGAGCGATGCAAAAGAAGCAGCACTTGCTCTAATTGGAAGCGGAAGCGTTGGCTTTGGCGGTTCAGTAACAGTTCGTGATATGGGGTTATATGAACAGCTTAAGGAGCAGGGAAACGCAGTCTATTGGCATTGGAAAGCTAAACCAGAGGAACTGCCGGCCGTTTTTTCTCACGCACATTCTGCAGATATTTATATATGCTCTGCAAATGCAATACTTGAAAGCGGTGCGCTTTTGAATATTGATGGCACAGGTAACCGTGTTGCAAACTTATTCTATGGGCCTAAAAAGGTTATTGTAATTGCAGGCGAGAATAAGCTTTCACCTGATTATGAAGCAGGTATTGCGCGAATAAAAAAGGATGCTTGCCCGCCAAATGCGCGCAGGCTGAACCTTAAAACGCCATGCGCTGCAACCGGCGAATGCAATGATTGCAATGTGCCTGAGCGCATGTGCAAAGTGACTATATTGCTTGAGCGTCCCTCAAACGCGACCAAAGACGTACATGTGCTGCTCGTTCGAGAAGCGCTTGGGTATTAGATTTAAACTTTAATCACAACAGCCCGCTGCGCATAGCGGGCTGTTGTGCTACCCACACTCCAGCTCACTTTTATACGCTTTGCTTCACCATTAAGCTGTGCTATAATCTTTAATGCCAGAGCCTTTATTAAGTGCTTGTACGCTTAAATATGCATCAGCTTAGCTTAAAACACTTAAGAAGCTTGAGTTAACCCATGCTATTATAGCAAATAGAAGCCGAAAAACGCTTAGTATTTGCAAATGCGCTCGTAGCTCAGATGGATAGAGTACCAGACTCCGACTCTGGGGGTCGTGGGTTCGAGCCCCTCCGGGCGCGCCAAAATGCCGAGAACCAAAAGTTCTCGGCGTTTTAGTTTAAGTAAGTTGCAGCATATGGTAAAATAACTTTGTTAGTATACTGCAGTATTAAGGCTAATTGCTAACCTTGAAAATAACATTGAGGTGTTTTATATGCAAACAGATATTAGCAACACAAATGGTATAACAAAAAAAAGAATAATTATATTTCTTATTCTTTCAATTGCCATTGGGTGGGCAACATTCTCCATAATCCCGCTTACAGGGTTGAGTTATGGGGCTGGCCCATCCATTATAATTCTTTCAGCAATGATGTTTTCCCCGGCAATTAGCAGCATCCTTACGCGGCTCATAACGAAAGAAGGCTTTAAGCAAATGTTGCTAAAGCCAAACCTCAAAGGAAATGCAAAGAAATATCTGCTTATTTATTTTGGCTCATCAACTCTGCTGTTTTTGAGCGGCGCAGTATACTTTTTGATATTCCCCGAAATGCTCGACTCTGACCTAACTGCGCTAAAGGCGATGATGGCCGCAAATACGCCCGGCAGTATAACTCCAGTTGCCATGCTTATACTCACCGCCATGCAGCTTATTGTTATTGGGCCTATAATAAATATAATCCCTACAATGGGCGAAGAACTGGGCTGGAGGGGGTATCTTCTTCCAAGGCTGAGGGAGGTATGTTCAGATAGAACAGCGTTAGTGCTTACTGGTGCAGTTTGGGGGTTCTGGCACCTTCCGGCTATTATTATGGGGCATAACTATGGAACTGAGTATTTCGGCTACCCTTGGCTTGGCATAGCTGCAATGATGGTCTTTTGCATTGTTTTAGGTATTATAGAGGGGTATGCCACAATAAAGCTAAATAGCGCTATCCCAGCAGCAATGATACATTCTACTGCCAACGCAGGTGCTGCGCTTCCCATTTTATTGGCAAAGGGAGGCTACAACACTTTAATGGGTCCAGCGATTACAGGCCTTGCAGGCGGAATACCCTTGCTTATATTGGCGCTCTTTCTTTTTATTAAAGTCGGAACGCCAAATAAGGATGATAAGGCTTAGTTTTCTACCCCATGGTATATTCAAGCTTGAGTTTTACTAAACTATTCAATTAAGGAGGCATTTATATGGCAAAGTATGAAAAGCTTATAACTGGTGATTTCTACCAGGTGCTTGCTTTTTTGGAGGATTCTATCGGGCGCAAAGGCATCTCTATACAGTTGGTTGATAAAAGCGATTTTTCTGCCGGGGATACAAAAGTAGCAGTAAGAGTATTCGACAAATATTATATGAGAAACGGAAACAGGTCAAGCCTAAGCGTAACTTTGGTTGGGCATGGCTCGGATATCTTTGTTTCGGCTATTGGCTCTGGCGGCGGCCAAGGTGTTTTTATTAACTTCAGCTTAGGCGCTGAAAGTGATATGGTTTCACTCGTTGAGGAAATCGTTGAGAATATTATGTGAAAACCTTTATTATCAAACACTAAATACCTCAACCGTAGGTAGGCATTTTAGCCTTTGCGAGTTCACCGCAACTCTTAAATACGATTCATTATTGTTATACTCGACAAATATAAACATATATTTTATACTCTGTAATATGGCTCTGTCAATATGCGAATTTGCATAATTCTTCTGCTGTTGTAGCGGCGTCAAACATAGGTTACACATCTGTGCAAGGAAAGCTGTCATGG
>CAYWTY010000057.1:0-11717 GCA_964461335.1 uncultured Oscillospiraceae bacterium | reverse complement strand
CACAGTTGGCGCAGGGGTTGTTGCAAGCGTTATAGAGTAAATTAAGCTCATAAATTTATAAACTACTTAAGCGCGGTTGCAAATTGAACCGCGCTTTTTCGATTCTCGTTACATTTACGCGCTTATGCCTGCATAAAATTAGCTAAGAATAGCTATAACAGCTGCATCTAAGCTAAAAACTTGACCAATATTGCCATAATAGAGCGCAGGGTGCATGTATAAACCCGTTTCAGGTGGCAATACTTTCAACACAGAGAGTATAACAGGGGAGATATTTAGTATGAGTGAACAAAATCAGCAATATGCACAACGGACCTCCTCGCGCTTAGGGTGGAGCACATATGAGGACGACTTGCTTTTTGAGGCTGTAAGGCACGCTCGCAAAGACGGCTCACCGCTTAAAGCTGTTTTCGATGAAGTTGCAGAGGCTACAGGGCGCAAGCCCAACAGCATACGCAATTATTACTATGCAAGGGTTAAGCAAGGCGGTGATACAATCACCCAGCTGCCCCATAACCCGGCGTTCGTCCCTTTTAACGATGAGGAGATTCACCGCTTGCTTACTACGGTTCTAAGCGCTCAAGCGCTCGGTATGTCAGTGCGCGCATGCACATTGAAGATGGGTGACGGAGAAAACCGCGCAATGCTTCGCTACCAGAACAAATACCGCTCCCTGCTAAAGAGCAACCCTGAACTTGTGCTAAGCGTTGTGCAGGAGCTTAGGCAACAGGGGCTGCCTGCTTTTGACCCGTATGAAAGAACATCGCCTGTGCGCAGGCCAGGAAGGCCGCGCAAGCAAAGCACAAACCTGCTTGAGGCTGTTGGTGGAGTAGTAAACCAGCTTGACCGCGTTGAAGGGCTCGATGTTTCCGCATTTTTTGAAAGCTTAGGTGCGCTTGCAGTCTCTGCTGCAAAGGGTGTGGCAGCTGAGCAGCAGCTTAGAAACCTTAGCGGCAGAGAGGACACAGCTCTTTTATTAGAAGAAAACCATGAGCTTAAAGCACGCCTTCAGGATCAGAAGAAGGAGCTTAACGCACAGCGCGAACGCTTTGCAACACTTTTAGGGTATTTTAGGCAGCTTATGGATATTAACCGTGAATTTCTCGGCATGACTTCCGTAACAAAGGTAAGCAGCCTGAGTAATTATATTCGCGAGCTCTCACGCAATGTTGAGGACTGCGAAAGATGGATGTATGATGTAACCCCAATGGCGTGATGCAGCCGCTTTTAAAGTTAAGTGCGCTGCAAACAAAAGCAGAGCTGCTAGTTTTTGCAGCTCTGCTTTTGAATTAATGAGTTAGCCAAGCAAATAGCTGTACTCTTCAACAACTGTTCTTATGAGCGCAAGAAACTCATTAGGAATATCAAGCGCTTCGTCGTATATTTCAATATCTTCAACTTCGCAATTATACCGTATTCTGCATGTGGTATCACCAAGCATTAAAAACCCGGGGTTTTCGCTTAGGTTAAATGCCTCCTCACTATGGAAGAGCGTAGGCTTGACCAAGTACGGTGCATCCGGGTAGGGGCAGAAAGTCGCACAGTTGCCGCATTCGTTGCACATGCGCTCAATATGCAGGATTTGCCTGCTTTCCATACCCTTAACTGTTAGCGCAAGGTTTGCCCTGTTTGGGCAGACTTGGGCGCAAAGTTCGCATGAAGTGTTGCAATAGAGGCAGCGCTCTTTTTCAAAGCAGGCATTGTCGTATTCAGAAAGAGGGCCGACCTTTTCGCGGCAAAGCTCAGCGCTTGAATACGCATCTTCTGAAATGGCGTATTCATGCTCCTGGCCTAAGATATGGCTTGCAGCAAGCTGAGCATCTGCAATTGCCTCAACAACTGTTGCAGGGCCGCGCCTTGCGTCGCCAAGGCAGTATACGCCTTTGAGATTTGTTTCAAGCGTTTTAGGGTCTGTTTTTACGCGGCCTTTGCTGTTTAGCTCTATTGCGCTTTTTATGTATGGCTCTGGCTCAACGCCTTCGCCAACTGCAGCAACCAAGTATGAACACTCAAGCTTAACAAGCTCATCAGTTTCAACAGGGCTCCGGCGGCCTGAAGCATCAATGCAGCCAAGCTTCATCTTTTTGCAGGTAAGCACGCCCTCATCAAAAGAAATTGGGTTTAAAAGCTCAAGAAACTCAACTCCGTCTTCAAGCGCAAGCTCAAGCTCTTCTTCGTCTGCTGGCATGTAACGCCTGCTGCGCCTGTATACGACCTTAACCTTTGCAGCAGGGTTGAACCTTTTTGCAGCGCGTGCAGCATCCATTGCTGTGTTGCCGCCGCCAATAATGCATATATCTTCACCTAAGTCGTTTGCTTCGCCCTGCCTTAATGCCATTAGAAACTCAAGCACATTTATAGCGCTCCCTGATTCAAGCAGAAGCCTGCCCGGCGCCCAGGCGCCAGTAGCCATAAGCACATAGTCATAGCCCTGCGCTTTAAGCGTTTCTACTGATGGCGCTTCTGTGTTGAGCTTAAAGCGGACACCCATTTTCCAAACAAGATGCACATCGCGGTCAACAGCATGGCCTGAGACACGAAACTCAGGCACAACATACCTGACTATGCCGCCTAACTCGCTCTGCTTTTCAAAAAGTGTAACAGGCATGCCGGAGCGCCCAAGAAAATACGCTGCCGCAAGCCCAGCAGGGCCTCCGCCTACTATTGCAGCGCGTTTGCTCGAAGTCATAGAGGGGGTTTTAAGTTCGCCCAAAAGCGCTTCATACCCGCCGCGCGCTGCTTCAAGCTTTGCGCTTCTAATATGGATACTATCTTCATAATAGCCGCGCATACATTTTCCCCTGCAAAACTGCGGGCAGACGCGGCCTGTAATAAATGGAAGCGGGTTTGTTTGCGTAATTACTTCAAGCGCCTGAAGGTATTTCCCCTGACCTACGAGAGAGACATACTCAGGCACATCCTGCCCTATGGGGCAGCCGAACTTGCACGGGGCAATAAAGCAATTAAAAAGCGGCAGGCTTTCGTTTACCTTTCGCTTTGGCTGAAGCTTTAGCTGCTTTTTGTGGTGCGGATCCGAAATAGCAAGTTTAGAAAGGTTGGCTGTGCGTGAAACACTTACACCTGCAAAGGCGCGGTATTCATGGTTGCTAAGCAACTGTGCAAGCTGCAAAAGCCGCTGATATCCGCCAGGCTTTAATAGGGTTGTGGCAACTGTAACAGGCCAAATCCCAGCTTCAAAAAGCGCCTCAATATTAAACGCATCCGCGCCCCCTGAAAACGAGAGCCTGAGCCTGCCGTCAAACTCTGCTGTAAAGCGCCTTGCCATTTCTATTGTAAGCGGGTAGAGCGCCCTGCCGCTCATATACATCTCTTCACTTGGAAGCTCGCCTTGCTTGACATCAACAGGGAATGTGTTTGAAAGCTTTAAGCCGAACTCAACACCTTTTGCAGCTGCAAGCTTTCGAAGCCGCTTAACCATTGGTACTGCGTCTTTATATTGAAGATCCTCGCGGAAATGGTGGCTGTCAAACGAAAGGTAGTCGTAGCCCATTGAATTTAGGGTGTGCAGCGCAGTCTCATAGCCTAAAATCGTCGGGTTGCATTTTACAAATGTATGCAGCCCTTTATTTTCAATTAAATACGATGCAATGCGCTCGATTTCTTCAGGCGGGCAGCCATGAAGGGTTGAGAGCGTTATCGAGTTGCATATATTCGCGCTTATCCCCTCAATATAGTTTGTACTTACGCGTTCAAAAAGGTGGATGTTTTCTATAAGAAATTGCTTGCACTCAATAAACGCTGCAGTTTCTGAGGCATCTTTTAAGCCTTCGATGAAATTGTCGATTTTTGGGGAAGTTATGCCTGCATAGTCATAGCCAACGCTCATGTTGAACACAAAGCCGTCAGGTTCGCCAAGGCCGAACTCGCGGCTCATAAGCTTTAAAAGGAAATAAGCTTTTATGTATTCGCTAAGAGCCTCTTCAACAGTTAGCTCAGTTGACCATTCGCAGTTATAGCCTTCATCCTCTGCAAGGATGCAAGGTCTTGGTACGCATTTTCTAAGCTCTTCGCCATCCATAATTTGAACGGTTTTAAGCTCAAAGAATCGTGCGCCTGCATAATAGGCAGCTGCGAAATTCTCTGCTAGCTGGGTGTGAGGGCCTGCAGCAGGGCCAAGCGGGGTTTCGATGAAGCCATCAAAGAGCGGAAGCTTTTTACCCTTTTTAGCAAGATAGGGCCGCTCAACGCCAAAGACTGACCCCTCATTACTGTATTCTAAAAGAATCCACCTTATTAGCTCCCCAAAAGGGATGGGCGACATTATTTCGGACATTGGGCTATACCTCCTGTGATTTTACGTAAGACTTATAAAACTGATGCCTAATTGAGCTCCCCCCAGAGTTTGGAAGTTATTTCGAGAGTCTTTGAGTTTATCGCTTCTTCGTCGCAGCAAATGAGCTCCCTGTTCTTCATAAGCACGCGACCATTTATAACCGTATGGTTGCATTGCCTGCCTGACATGCCAAAGAGAATATGCCCATTCGCGTTTTCATTACCAAACGGGGTATATGGCTTATAGTCAAAAACAACAATATCTGCTGCTGCGCCTGCTTCAAGCGCACCAAGAGGAACAGAAAACAGACGTTTTGCAATTTTGCGGTTACCCTCAAAAAGCATGCTTGTAACTTCATTAAACCCCACATTTGGCATACATGCATTATGGCGTTGAATGCCGAGCGCAACTTTTAAGCTCTCAAGCATATCGTTTGTATAAGCGTCTGTTCCAAGCCCAAGCAGTATGCCCTTTTCAAACATTTGCAGCACAGGGGAACAACCGACCGCATTGCCCATATTACTTTGTGGGTTGTTGACAACCATTGTATCCGTATGTTTTAAAAGCTCCATTTCGTGGGGGCTCATGTGAATACAATGGCCTGCAATCGTCTTTTCGCCAAGTATGCCCATATCATGGAGCCTATTTGCTGTGCGCTTGCCGTAGTTTTGAAGCGAGTCGTAGACATCGTTCATGCCCTCTGCAACATGGATATGGAACCCCACGCCAGAAGGCTTTTCTGCTGTGCATTTTTCGAGCGTTGCATCAGAGAGCGTAAATGCAGCATGAAGGCCAAACATGGCTTTAAGCATATCTGTATTTTCTTTTTCAGCATAACGAATAAAATCCACATTTTCGCGGATTCCCGCATCGCGTTTTTCAATGCCGTCACGGTCGGAAACTTCATAACAGAGCACTGTGCGAACCCCAAGCTCACTAGCTGCATCTGCCAAAGCAAAGAGGCTCCCTTCGATTTCGCAATAACTCGCATGATGGTCAAAAAGAGTTGTTACGCCCTGCCGTATACAATCCATATACGTTTGTAAGGCGCTGTAACGAGAGCCTTGCACATTAAGGCTGCGGTCTATTTTCCACCACATGCCGTCAAGTACTTCATAGAAGTTTGTGGGGTTATAGCCGCGTATAGAAAGCCCACGCGCAAACGCGCTGTAAATATGGCTGTGCGCATTAATAAGGCCTGGCATAATGACCCCGCCCTTAGCATCAAGAAAGTCGGCATTTTTGTATTTTGCTTTCATTGCGTTATAGTCGCCGGTTTCTAAGATAAGACAGCCATCGCAAACAACTGCGCCGTTTTCATAATATGTCCCGTTTTTGTCCCGTGTAAGCAGCCTGCCATTACCTATTAGCAGCACAGTTCACGCCCCCTTGCATTTTATATTATTAGTATTGCCCTGATGAAAAAATGAGCGCCCCCAATTTTTCAATTGGAGTACACTCACTGCAAACCCGATTGGCCGCCTGAGTGATAGTTACAGCCCGTGCGCTTAGCACTTCCTTGCAGCTATCAGTCTTTAGATTGTATAGTCTTGTTTTCAATGATATTATATCATAGCAGGCAAAGAATACGCAACCATGCAGGAATGGGGAATACTTATGGTTACATCCGAATGGATTTTAGGCGGCGTTAATGCAGAAAAAGCACTTTCGGTACGCGAACATGTTTTTGTTGATGAGCTTGGGCTTCTAAAGAGAGAGGTATTTGATGCTCACGATGAGCTGTGCGCACATCTTATTATAAAGCTCGACAATGAGACTGTTGCCTCAGCGCGGCTCTACCCTGATGAAGGGGGCCTTTGTTTTGGCTTTATCGGGGTTTTAAAGCCGCACAGGGGTCAGCATCTTGGCGACCTTTGCACACGCCTTATTCTTTACAAAGCGCAGCAAATGGGCGTACAAACGCTTTCTACAACTGTAAAACGCGCGTTTGTACCCTATTATGAGGCATTCGGCTTTTTAGAGCAGGCGGAAACAAGCGATGGGTTAGTTACAGTTTGCATCCAACCTAAGGATATTATTTGGCACAGCGCGTGTGAGAAGGCATAAACTTTTGCTTGCATTCGCGTGCCTCTGGCAATAAATTATGGGCTCTGAAATTGTGCATAAGCATATTAAGCTAAGCCCGCGGCTTGAGGCAGCTGCAAAGCTTATTGGCTTTGTAAATACAGTTGCAGATATAGGCGCAGACCATGGGCTTTTAAGCGTTAGCCTGCTCCAAAGAGGCGCTTGTGCGCGTGTTATAGCAACCGATATTAGCGAAGCCTCACTTAAAAGAGCAGTTGAGTTAGCAAAAGCGAGCGCTCTATGTTCTGCGCTTGACTTTAGAATAGGCAGCGGGCTTCTGCCTTTAATGCCCTATGAAGCAGATGCAATTGCAATTTGCGGCATTGGCGGGGAGCTTATAATAAAAATCCTAAGTGCGGCTGACCCGAAACTAATGGCTGCTAAGCGTGCCGTTTTGCAGCCTATGACAAAAGCTGAAGAACTTAGGCGCTTCCTTTATAATAATTCTTACAAGGTAGCTTCTGACCTAATTGTTGAGGATGCTTCTAGGCTATACCAAGTGTTTTCTGTTGAACCCGGGCAAGACAGCCTTCCAGAAGGCTGGCCGGATGGGTTTTTTATGCTCGGGCATGCAGCGCTTTTTGACTCGAAGTTTGCTTTACTTGCTGCGCGTATGCAAAAAGGGCTTGAAAAACGATTAAAGACTGCACAAGGCTCTTCGGGCGCACCATACCTAAAAGCAAAGCTTGAAAGCTTGAAGCAGGTGCTTGCACTAAGTGCAGGCGCAAACCCAACTAACCAAAACAAAAAAGGATGTGGCTTATGCAATTAAAAGAGTTAGTCTCCCTGTTTGAAAGCTATGCTCAGCCTGCACTTGCTCAAATGTGGGATAATATAGGGCTTTTGGTTGAGCCTGAAGAACACGAAATTACGCGTGTGCTTGTTGCACTTGACTGCACAAAGGATGTAGTGAACGAAGCTAAAGCGCGGTGCTGCCAGCTTGTGCTTACGCACCACCCGCTCTTTCTAACCCCTGTAAGGAGCTTAAGCTACAGCACGCCTGAAACTGCCTCTGCCTGTTTGCTCGTTAGAAATGGCATAGGCCTTTATAGCAGCCACACAAACCTTGATGCTGCAAAAGGCGGGGTTAATGATACGCTTGCAGCAAAGCTCGGGCTTATAAATGTACGGCAGCTTAAAATTGAAGGTGCGGAAAATGAGGCAATTGGGCTTCCCCGCATAGGTGAGCTTAGTTCGCCAATGCAGCTTCGCGATTTTGCGCACTTGACAAACAGCCGCCTTTGTGCGAGCGTTCGAGTTGGCGGTAATATGGAACAGCTTGTTTCCCGTATAGCAGTTGTAGGCGGAAGCGGCGGAGACTTTGTAGAAACTGCACATGCTTGCGGGGCTGATGCGCTTGTTACAGGTGAAATTAAGCACAATAAAGCAATTGCCGCGAATTTGCTCGGGTTGAGTGTTATAGAGGCAGGGCATTATGAAACAGAGCGCCCTGTGCTTGAAGCTTGGATTGCAGGTTTACAGGCGAAGCTCAAAGAGGTACAATGTAAGGTGGAGCTGCTTTTATCAGAAGATGAGGTTGCGCCTTTAGTTGCGCCCTGATACAGCGTAGCTTTATAAGGAGGTAGGTAGAATGCCCAACCTGGCCGCGCTATGGGAGTACCAGGCTGCAGAGCTTGAAAAAGAGGCGCTTGAGAGAGAAGTCTCGAGTACGCCTGCGCGAATAAAATTTAATAAGCTGCACAGCTATTTAACTGAGCAGCAAAACGCTATTAAGCGAACCCAAAAAGAAATTGAGCAAAAACAGCAGGCGCTTTTAAAGCTCAACGATGAAACAGAATCGCTTTTAGGCCGCGTTGAACTTGAGCGCTCTGAGTTTGAGCATATGCAAGCTGACGAAGAATGCACTGCTGAAGAAATGACAGAGTGCAGGGAGAGCCACGAAAGGCTGCTCGGTGAACTTTTTAACATGAGGCGCACAATTGACGAGCTAATAAAATGGCTTGAACATGCGCTTGCAGAGTATAAAAATACACGCTCAAATGCCACAAAGGCTAAGAAGGAGTATGACGCGCTTAAAACCGAGTGCGAAGAAGAGCTTGGAAAAAGCAAGGCAGGCCTTGAAGAAGCCCAAGCGCTTGTAAATGAAAAAGCGAAGGCTGTTGACGCAGCGCTCTTGGAGCGCTATAAGCGCGTAAAGCGCAACCATAACATACCTGTTGCAAAAGTTGATAACAACCAATGCAGCGGGTGCAATATGTCGCTGCCTGTAATTATGGTAAAACGTGTTTTGGCAGGCGATGGAATAGTAGAATGCGATAATTGCGGCAGAATACTATTTGCAAGTGAAAAATAACTGCGAGTAAGACTGGTGACTGCGTCCGCTTCTTGCGGATGAGGAAAGTCCGAGCACCACAGGGCAAAGTGCCGGGTAATACCCGGTGGAGGCGACTCCAAGGAAAGTGCAACAGAAATATACCGCCCTGCTTTTTCAGGGTAAGGGTGGAAAGGCGAGGTAAGAGCTCACCAGCGGCATGGCGACTTGACCGCTCTGTAAACCCCACTCGGTGCAAGATTGGAATGGGAGCAAAAATGGCTGCCCGCCATGCTCCCCGGAATCGCTTGAGCCTTCAGGCAACTGCAGGCCTAGATAGATGGTCACCCTTTGACAGAACTCGGCTTATGGCTTGCTCGCAACCTTTTTGCAACAGAAGAGCTCAGCTTAAAACCCTTTTGGTTTTCAGCGGGCTTTTCGTTTATTACAAACTTAATGGGGAAAAATGCAGCACTTAACAAATGAAGAAATAACAGGCCTTGCAAGTAGATATGGGTTTTCGGCTGCATACAGCCTTGAGGTTTTAAACCTTGAGCAAACATGGCAGGCGCTTTGCGGGCTTGGCATACCCAAGGGTCACCTATGCAGCGCGCCTGAAGCTGAGTACCCCTTTGCAAGCGCACTTTTGCTGCTTGTAGCACAATACAGGCCTTTTACACAAGGCACGCTGCTGCCCGCCTATTATTTTGCCTCAAATTCCGCATATCATAAAGCGAATGCACTTACAAACGAGCTTAATGCGCTAGGCTATATGGCAAAACGCATTGAAGTGCCGCTTGCAGCGCTTGTTGAGCAGGCAGGGCTTGGCACCCTTTGCAAAAACTCCATGCTTGATATCGAAAACTTCGGCACGCGCACAGCGCTTTTTACAATTGCTACAAACGCATGCAAGCCCCAGCATAACCTGCCCCAAAAGCCGCCAAACTGCGGCGAGTGCACGCTTTGCGCAAACACCTGCCCTGCGAAGGCAATAGATAGAGTTATGGGGCTTGACCCTTCACGCTGCATACGTGCGCATATGGAAAACGCGCCAATGCCAGAGTGGGTCATGGCACGGCTTAGCGGGTTCTTGGGCTGTGAACTTTGCCAGGCAGTTTGCCCGCGCAATGCTTTTATAAAGCCGCGTGAGCCTAAAGCAGAAGAGCTCGAGGCGTTTGAGCTTAAAAAGCTTTTACGCGGGGAGCTTAAAGTAGCAGCTTACTATGTTGGTAATAACATGTGCTCAAGGGCGCGCCTTATGGCGCAGTCAGCAGCGCTTTGTGGCCGTACAAACAGGCATGACCTTTTGAGTGAAGTTGAAATGCTTTGCCATAATGAAGTGCAATCAATAAGTGCAGCAGCAAAGTGGGCAGCAGACATATTACAAAACACTTAGGTTGAAATTAGCTTATGTTCAAACTTTCCTTAGAAATGTTTGATGAAATTGTAATACTTTTGTGATGAAATACGTTTGGGGACTTGATATAGTAAAGGTGCAAACGAGAGTTCATATACCCCTTTATGTTTTAACACGGCCGCCCTTTCGAGCGGCCTTTTTTTGTTTTGCTTAAAGCTTAAAGAGCGCTTCTCTAAGGCTTGCTGCCTTATCCTCCTTTTCCCAAGGGAAAGCAGGGTTGCCGAAGTGGCCGAAGGCTGCTGTTTTGCGATAAATGGGGCTTCTAAGCCCAAGCATGCGGATTATTGCTTCAGGCCGCAGGTCGAATACATCTTTAACAGCTCTTGTAAGCTGCACATCGCTCACTGTGCCTGTGCCCTGAGTATCAACAAGCACAGAAACAGGCCTTGCTACGCCTATTGCATAGGCAAGCTGTATTTCGCAGCGTGAGGCTAGCCCTGCAGCAACAATGTTCTTAGCTACATACCGCGCTGCATATGACGCGCTTCTATCAACCTTTGTTGGGTCTTTGCCTGAAAATGCGCCTCCACCATGGCGTGCGTACCCGCCGTATGTATCTACAATGATTTTACGGCCTGTAAGCCCAGAATCTCCATGCGGCCCGCCTATTACAAAGCGGCCTGTCGGGTTTACCAAAATGCGCGTGTTGCAGTCTATAAGCGCCTTTGGAATTGCTGGCATAATAACATGCTCAAGTATGCCTTTTTCGAGCTCCTCGTTTGTAACGTCTGGCGCATGCTGAGCTGCAATTACGATTGTATCAACACGCACAGGCTTTGTACCCTCATATTCAACTGTAACCTGCGATTTGCCGTCTGGCCGCAAAAAGGGCAGGCTGCAGCTTCTTCTTGCTTTGCTAAGCCCTAATGTAAGCTTATGTGCAAGGTAAATGGGCATTGGCATGCGCTCAGGGGTTTCATCGCACGCAAAGCCGAACATCATACCCTGGTCGCCTGCGCCAGCTTCGAGTTCATCCGTAATGCCAGAACACCTTGCTTCAAGTGAGGTATTCACCCCCTGCGCAATATCAGGGGATTGCCCGTCAAGCGCAACAAGCACAGCGCATGTTGCTGCATCAAAGCCGCTTTCTGAGCTATTATAGCCTATTTCGGAAACAACATCGCGCACAAGCCCGGGTATATCAACATAGCAGCTTGTTGTTACTTCGCCCATTACAAGCACCATGCCAGTTGTACACGCGCATTCGCAGGCAACACGCGAAAATGGGTCATCACTAAGCATTCTGTCAAGCACAGCATCTGAAATTTGGTCGCAGACCTTATCAGGGTGCCCTTCTGTAACAGATTCTGAGGTAAAGAATCGCCTTTGCATAATATTCTCCTTTGCTTTGCAAACGCCCTACCATGTAAACGCACAAAAAAACGCCCCGGTCATGACGAGGCGTTTTGTACTACTCATCTACCGGCTATTGCCGCAGGATTTGGCACCTTGCGCTTTTTGCGCAGGTTGCCGGGTTTCATAGGGCCAGTCCCTCAACCGCTCTTGATAAGGCTATGCAGTTTTACAAGTTATAAGATTCTACCATGCGATAGCTATATATGTCAACAAGCCGCCCTATGCTATTGAAAGCGCAATTGTAGCGGCGTCAAACATAGGTTACACATCTGTGCAAGGAAAGCTGTCATGGG
>CAYWTY010000056.1:0-11774 GCA_964461335.1 uncultured Oscillospiraceae bacterium | reverse complement strand
CAGCTCCCCGTTGCTCTTGGTCTACCGCTCTACCCCAACTATTGACATAGAGCCACTTTTCTTGCATGAAAAGATTTTAGTTTTTGTAGAGCTTAAGAACTTAAATTGAATGGAGAATGCGCGCAAACACATTAGCTGCACGATCCATTTGCTCAAATGTATGCGTAGCTGTATAGCTTGTTCGAAGCAGGCATTCATCCTCGCATACTGCAGGCGGTATTACAGGGTTCACATACACCCCGTTTTCAAATAATAGCTTTGCAGCAATAAAAGTTCGTTCTTTAGCATAGGTAAATATCGGGATGATTGCAGTTGAGCCTTCCATAATTGGAATATCAAGCTCTTTTAGTTTATTGCGCATATAGTTTGAAACGTCAAGGAGCCGCTTCATGCGTTCAGGCTCATTGCGGATTATTTTAAGCGCCTCAATAGCAGCAGCCGCATTTGCAGCAGGTATGGACGCGCTAAAGATAAATGGGCGCGATCTATGCTTAATAAAGTTTATTACTTTTTCGTCAGCAGCAATAACACCGCCAAGCGAACCGAACGATTTTGAAAATGTTGTCATAATAATATCGACTTCATCTTCGAGGTTAAAATATGAGGCTGTGCCTCTGCCGCCTTCACCAATCATGCCTGCGCCGTGAGCGTCATCAACCATAACCCTTGCACCGTATTTTTTTGCAAGGCGCACAATGTCGGGCAGCTTAGCGATTTCACCGGACATTGAGAACACACCATCTGTAATTATAAGCTTCCCTGCATCTTCCCCTATGCGCGAAAGCTTATATTCTAAATCCTCCATGTCGGAGTGCGCGTATTTAATATTCTTTTTGCAGTAACTTAGGCGCGCAGCGTCAACAAGGCTTGCATGGTTTTCAGAATCGCTTAATATATAGTCATGCCGCCCCAATAGACCTGCAACTGTTCCAAGGTTTGTTTGGAACCCAGTAGAAAACGAGAGCGCTGCCTTTTTGTTGAAATAGTTGGCAAATTCACGCTCAAGCTCTTCGTGGAGCACAAGCGTGCCGTTTAAAAAGCGTGAACCCGAGCAGCCTGTGCCAAAGCGTTCTATTGCTGCTATTGCAGCCTTCTTTAACCTTGGGTCGTTAACAAGCCCCATATAATTGTTTGAGCCGAGCATTATGATATTTTTGCCTGAAATAACAACCTCAGTATCCTGTGCTGTTTCCAAAGCATGAAAATAGGGATAAATCCCGGCTTTCATTGCTTGCTGCGGCTCATCGTAGCTATAGCATTTTTCAAAAACATCCATTTGCTGCCTCTTTCAGAATAGTAAGATAAGATATAATGCCAAATGCACATTGTTCATTATAAGCCACTTAAGCTTATAAAGCAAACAATAAGCACTCCTAACGGCTAAAAGATTAAGAACCCTTAATACCTAAACTATGTTCAGCAAATATATTAATGAAAATATAGACAGCAATTCCTTTGTTTATTCGAGCATTATGTCTTGTTGCGCAGGGTTATCAAGATGCTTGCCAGTATAGTCAAACCTTGAGCCGTGGCATGGGCAATCCCAACTCTTTTCATCAGGGTTCCACGAAAGCTCACAGCCAAGATGCGGGCAGCGTGTGTTCACCAAATAAATGTTCGAATCCTCGTCTTTATACACACCCACCTTTTCACCATCAACTTCAACAATTCCGCCATGGCCGCGGGGAAGATCCTCAAGTGTTTTTGATGGCATAGCTAAATTCTCACGCAAAAGACCCTTGACAGCCTGCGCCCCGTCTTTTAAAAACTCCGGTATTGAGGAGGCGGTTTTACTTCTTTCTGGTGAAAACACATCCGCATAAGGGTTATGTATGCCGCAAATGGAATCGCTGATTAGCTTTGCCGAAACCATTGATGTGCTCATACCCCACTTTTTAAACCCGGTCGCAACATACCACATAGGCGTATCAGCGCCATACTTCCCTATGTATGGCACATTATCATGCGGCATACAATCCTGTGCAGACCAGCGGGCAACTTCACGGCAGCCTGGGAATAATTCATATGCAGCTAAGCGAAGCTGCTCGTATTTGCCGCCTGCGGAGTTTTCGCCTGTACGGTGGTTGCCGCCGCCAAAAAGCAAGAGCTCCTTGTAGTTTCGCATTGAATAGCCCTCTTCATCAAGGCCTATATACATGCCGTCAAGTTGTGCGGCGTTTTCAAGCGCTAATAAATACGAGCGTTCTTGATGCATTCTGAGGAAATAATAGCCGGGTGCATTTATAAACGGATAGTGGCATGCAAACACAACATGTTTTGCGATTATATTGTGCTGCCCTGCTGAAACATTTTCCCCTTCCACCTTATCTACTCTGGTATGCTCATAGATTTCAAGCTCTTGTGCAAGCGCATACAGGAATTTAAGCGGGTGAAACTGTGCCTGTCCCTCAAAGCGGAGAGCGCCTAGGACTTCAAAAGGCAGCGCAGTCTCTTTTGTAAGCGTTGCAGCAAGCCCAAGGCTTGCTGCAGCCTCTGCCTCGCGCATAAGAGGTTCAAGTGTTTTTGTTGAATAAATAAACGCAGGCCGCATCTCAAAGTCACACTCAATACAGCGCTCATCTATTATTTTTTTGTATTGAGAAATTGCTTCTTGGTTAGCTTGCGCATATTTTTTTGCAGCGTCTTTTCCAGCTGAAGAAATGAGCTTTTCATACATGTGATTATGCTGTGATGTTATTTTCGCAGTTGTGTTTTCAGTCTGTCCGCTGCCAATTTCGTTAGCTTCAAGCACAACCGCGTGTACACCCCGCTCTTTTAGAAAAGAGGCAATAAGGATGCCCGCCAGCCCGCCGCCAATTATTGCAGCATCAGCGCGTATATCGCCTGCTAAGGGTTCCCTTTTAATATGTTGTGAAGTTTGTTTCCATAAAGACACCATAAGCTGCACCTCCAAGTATAATCTACCCGAAGCCAGCCTGCAGTATCCTTTAATAGGCTATATTAAATTAGCGAATTATTCTCTTTCAAACAGACCTGAATTGCCGCCGCTTTTCTTCATAAGCCGTATATTTACAACTTCCATACCACGGTCGACTGCTTTACACATATCATATATTGTCAGCGCTGCAATAGACGCTGCTGTAAGCGCCTCCATTTCAACACCTGTTGTGTGCACTGTGCTTACTGATGCTGTTATTTGGATTTTGTTGGGTTCAAGAAATTCAATAGCTATTTCAGCCCCATCAATTGGTATAGGGTGACACAGCGGCACAAGTTCATGAGTCCGCTTTGCTGCCATAATTCCAGCAACCCGAGCACTTGCAATTGCATCCCCTTTTTTAAGAGCTCCTGCTTTTAACAAGGAGAATGTTTCGGGTTTCATTAGGACAAGCGCTTGTGCATATGCCTCGCGTTTAGTCGGCTGCTTGTCTCCAACATAAACCATGCGCACCTCTCCGTGCTCATTTAAGTGGCTAAACTCCATAAGGCTCCCCTCCGGTGCGCTAATAAGCTCTATCATACCATAAAATTCAAGACCTGCGCAGCTTCACATATCAAAAGCAGCGTATTTGCTAAAGCGCGCCCAACATTAGGCGCGCTTAGGCTCTTAAGCTTATCACTCACAATTATTGCATAGCAGCTGAAAATGTACTATTTAATATTTACGAGCGTTTTTGTTATTATAACCCTATCCAAAACCCGGGCAGGATTTGGCAGCGGCGTCTTTGCTGCCCGCAGCTCGGGCCACAATGTCGCGCATTATTGCTTGAATATGGGTTGCAGTAACGGCACCTTCCTATCACAACTCTCACCTCCTTACAGATGTTATACTCTATATTATTTCTGCAAGAGCAAGATGTTGCATAATGCGTATACTTGTAATTTGCAAGGTTCAGGCACACCCGGATTTATGCGTCTTTAGGCTTATCAAAATCAGTGCGGAATTTGCGGCTGCACCTATTTCCGCGTCATTATTTCAACTATTGCTTCGTTTGTTTTTGCCATACCTGTATTAACTAAGTACCCGAGGTTACTAAAAAGCCCGCCAAGGTCTTCTGCAAGAATTCCATCTTGGCCTGATACATCACGCCCTGCAATTGAAAGCATTGCCGCCTCAACAGCAAGGCCTGCAGAAAGCTCAACCTTGTGTGCGCAGCCCTCTTTCGCCCCATCGCAAACCATACCTGAAATAGCCCCCAACACATTTCGCGCAGCACCAAGCATTTCGTTTTCACCACCGCCAAGCAGGTAGCATATGCCTATTGACGCCCCAAGGCCTGATGCGACACCGCATGCGCATATTGCTGATAAGGCGCCTATATAGGATTTACCGAATATATTGACAAGCGCTGCAAGAGCAATTGCACGCAACTCCTTTTCAGGCGCTGCATTGAGCTTTTCTGCAACTGCATCAATAGTTAAAAATAGAGTTATGCCCTGGTTGCCGCTGCCGGTCGCAGTCATAACAGGTAGTGAAATTCCACTCATGCGCGCAAACGAGCCTGCAGCAGTTAAGCGTTTTGCAGCAGTAGCAGGCGAGTCTGAAAGCAGCCCCTGCTCAAGGAGGCTTTCTAGCTGAGCGCCCAACCCGAAACTCATGCCCTCTGCAGCTATGTTGCGGTTCATTTCAAGCCCTTCTTTTAAGAAAGCAAGATCTTCTATTGCAACGGTATCCGCAAATACGATAAATTCCTTTAAAGTATAGCTCTGTATTTCCGTCTCACCTAAGGGCTCGTCCTTATACTCGAAAGGTGGAAATGGGGCATGGGCTATATCAACTATATTTGCATGCTCATTTAATGTAATAACTCTCACTGCATCAGTATCTGTATAAAATTCTGACTGGATAAAGAGCGTAGACCCGCTTGGGAGCACACGCACTTCTACATCTAATTGCAGTTGCTTCGCTTTTAAAAGCGCAGCCTCAGAAACTTCGCCAAGCACATTCATTTTTGCATCTGCATTGCCTGCTGTTACGCCAAGCGCTGCACATAAGGCAATACCCCGCTCATCGCTTCCCGGTATCCCTACGCCTATCGCGTTCTTATAAAGGTACGGGTCTAGAGTGAGTATTAGCTTTACAAAACTACCTTGCGCATGCTTTCTGGCAGTTGCAGTATTCAAGGCAATAGCAACAGGCTCAGTACACCCTGTTGACGGCATCATAGAATTTTTAATTAGCTCTACGAAATATGCGTTTTGATTCATTTTACCCCCGCCCCCCTTTTCTTTTTTACAGTTTATTCTATTGAGTCACTGTCCTTATAATCAAGGCTCTCCATATCAACGAGTTCAACTACTATATCGAGCATGTCCTCCTCACGCCGGATAGTTAGCGTAATGCTTGCGCCTATTGGCTGAGAGCTTACATATTCAACAAGCTCATTCTGTTCAATAATTCGAATTGAATCGCAAGCAATTATTATATCCCCTGGCAGAAGCCCTGCAACTTCAGCAGGCCCTTTGCGCACAACACTTACAATAATAAGACCGTTTTGAAGACCCAGCTCATCAAGCTCAACCTTTGTAAGCGATGCTACGCGAACACCTAAAGCAGCACGCTCTACAAACCCTTTTGTAATTAGGTGCTCAATAATTAGCCGTACATCGTTTATTGGCAAAGCAAAACCAAGACCTTCAGCGCTTATTACTGCCCCGTATGCATCAAAGCCTGCGTTGATTGTTTTTGCAGTGTTAATTCCAATTACTTCACCACGCATATTAAGCAGCGGCCCGCCGCTGTTGCCTACATTTATAGCTGCATCAGTCTGTATGTATGTATTTGTATGGTCATCGATTGTGATTGTGCGCGATCTTGCGCTGATTATTCCCATTGTAACAGTACCTTCAAGGCCGCGGCCTAATGGGTTCCCTACTGCAACAACATAATCTCCAACACGACTCTTAGTAGAATCACCAAGCTTGAGAGGCTTAAGGTTCTCGCTTTCTATACGTAGCACAGCTACATCGGAAATTCTATCTACACCTATTAGTTCTGCTTCAAGCTCTGTTCCATCTGAGAGTGTTACAGCTAAAGCACCGGCTTCTTCTACAACATGGGCATTTGTAAGAATGTAGCCGTCGGTTGAAATGATAAACCCGCTGCCCATACCCTGCTCTATGCCCCCTGCTTCAGAATGGCTTGCATAATTAAGCACACCAACTACGCTTGGCGCTACTGCATCTACAATATCTGGAATAGGGTTGCCTTCTGTGGGAAGAAGTGGCGCAATACCATCCAAATTTGCCATAGGCCGCGGAGTTGGCAGCGGGGTCGGCTCAGGAGTTTCTGTTTGCTCAGGCTTAGGCCTTGGCGATATTCTTGGATTTTCGGTTAGGGGCGGCTGCCACGGATGTTGAATCGATTGAATAAGCCCGGAAAGCAGAACCCCCACAATGAGAAATACCACAGCAGTAACTGCAACCAGCAGCACAATATAGCCACTTTTGCGCTTAGGCCTTGCATCTTCCTCAATGTTTTCGTAGTATTTTTCATATTCCATACGCGTCTCCTTATTCACGCCTTCCCGCCTTCTGTTTTTGGGCTTTGGCGGCGGCGTATTTCCTGCACATAGGGCAGGGTAAATGTAAATTCTGTTCCCTTTTTCTGGTCACTCACAACCCAGATATTCTGCCCATGCAGGTCAACGATAAAACGCGCAATTGAAAGTCCAAGCCCTGTTCCGCTTTGCGAAGTCGGAGTATGCGCCTTTTCTGCCTTATAGAAGCGCTCAAAGACATGCGGTAGATCATCAGCAGGAATACCCGAGCCAAAATCCTGCACACTTAAGGCTGCATGCCCTTTGTTGTGCAAGGCGGTCTCAATAACAAGCTTTCCGCCCTCTGATGAAAACTTTATTGCATTATCAATTAGGTTTCTTAGTACTTGTGCAAGCTGATCTCTATCTGCTTCAACAATGCAGCGAGGCTCCATAAGCTTAAGCTCTACTTCAAGTTTCTTCTGGTTGATTCTTGCCTCAAATGTTACAAGGGTGCGCAAGGCAAGTTCATTAAGGTCAAACTGCTGCAGCTTCAAAGGGGCCTGGCCGCTTTCCATCCGCGCAAGGCTGAGCAAATCGTTTACCATCTCAGTCATACGATGTGTTTCAGTTACTACAAGCGCGATATATTCTTCATGCCTTTCTTTAGGTATTGTACCATCTTGCATTGCCTCAAGGAAACCACTTATTGATGTAAGCGGAGAGCGAAGTTCATGGCTGACATTTGCAACAAAGCTGCGGCGCATTCTTTCTAAGTCGCTTAGCTCACCTGCCATAGTATTAAAGCTTCTTGCAAGCTGGGCAACCTCATCTTCCCCATTGGCTTTCAACCTAAGGTCAAAATCCCCCTTTGAATAACGCCGCACAGTGCTGTTCATATCTGTAATGGGTTTTGTTATGCGTGTAGTAAGGTAATAAACCACAAGGACTGCAGCAGCTACAGCTACAAGCCCTGTAAGCAGTATATCAAGATAAACCCGCCTTATTGAGGCGTTTACAGAGCTTAAGTCCGTATGCATAAGAATAACGCCATCAGTTTTTGCGTTGTTTATTACTGTTCGCGCAAGCGTTAAAGTAGGAGTATCCGTCATAATTGAAAATAAATTGTAAAAGAGCATCCCTTGTTCAGTCAACACCTTTGCTGCCCCTTTATGGGCCCCAAGTGCAGAAAGCCAACGCCGTTTGTTCACTACTGCGCCTTCTTCTGGGTAAATCTCAAGACCTGGGAGGCTTACAAATACTTTTGTACCTTCATTAAGCGCTGAGGATTCAACTATTGCATTCCATTTTGACAAAGGTTCGACATCACTGTAAAACGCACGTATATTCCCCTGCGTATCAATAATTTGAATAAGCGCATCATGCCTTCGCGCTATTGTAAGCAGTTCCTCGTTTGCAACAAAACGTTTTTCCTCGTAAATATACTTTTCAACGAGGATTGTGTTTATCTTTTCTGTTTCACGCCTTAGGAACTGCTCCTCTTCCTGCATATACTGGTTTTTGAACATGCTTGAAACTGTAATGCCCATAAGCATCAAAAGGCATAAAATAACGCTTAAGTATGTAAAAAGCATACGCGAGAAGAGTGTTTTGAAAATATCGTTTTTCATAGCTTGGCTGATTTAAGCTTCAGGGGTTACTTCAAACTTATAGCCCACACCCCATACTGTTTTAATCTGCCATGCTGTCCGTTCCCCCAGTTTTTCGCGGATGCGCTTTACATGCACATCAACAGTTCGGCTGTCCCCAAAAAAGTCAAAGCCCCACACTTGCTCGAGCAGTTGTTCTCGTGTGAAGACCTTTCCTTCGTGCGCAGCAAGAAAGTATAAAAGCTCAATTTCCTTGGGCGGCATTTCAACTGGTTTCCCATCTAGCATTACAGCATAGTTTTCAAGCGATACAGCAAGCCCTTCAAAGGCGATTTTGCGTTCTGTTTCAACGCTTGGCGAGCGCCGCAAAACAGCCTTTATGCGCGCAAGCAGCTCTTTTGCATCAAAGGGCTTAGGTATATAATCATCTGCGCCAAGCTCCAAGCCTTGAACTCTCTCAGGCGTACCGCCTCTTGCTGTTAGCATAATTACAGGCACTTCGCTTTCAGAGCGAAGCTGATGGAGCACAGCTAAGCCATCCATCCCAGGGAGCATTACATCAAGCACTACAAGCGCAGGCTTTGTTTTTCTAAAAAGTTCAAGCGCTGTGTCGCCCCGCTCACCGGTAAATACAGTAAAGCCTTCCTTGCTAAGATACAAACTGATGATTTCGAGAATGTTTTTATCATCGTCTATTACCAGAATGCTGTTATTCGTATCCATATGCAAACTTCCTCCAAGTTTTCTAAGCCGGGTTCACCGCGGCTCAACATATATGCCGTTTTGCTTAAGAAGCGCTGCTGTAACGCCATCGCCTTGCCGTTTATTGCTGCTAAACGTGCCATCGTAAATACTACCGCATCCGCAGGAAGGGCTGTTGGCTTTAAGTATGGCATGCTTAGCGCCTATTGAGTTAGCAAGGCTCAAGGTTTCAAAGGCACCTTTTATAAACGCGTCTGTAACATCACTGCCTGTACAATCATACACCTTAGCTCTACCTAAGAGCACCTGTTCGCCAGACCCGCAAGAAATCTCAGCCTGTGGGCGCGGCACCAAAAGCCCCCCTAGAAGCTCTGGGCAAACAGGAACAGCCTCGCCTTCATTAACAAGCTCCATCAAGGAGGTGTCTACTGCGCTGCTGCCGTCATACCTGCAGCAATGCCCGCACAAACACGCGCTTACAAGTATCATACCATACTCCGAATTAAGCAGAGAGACAAATCTTCGAACATTCTATTAACTTTAGGTCTTAGCATATATTTATTCCCTGAGCGTTACAACAGTTACGCCTGCATCGCCCTCTCCATAATTGCCGAGCCTGAAAGCCTTTACCCTAGAGTCGCGCCTGAGGTGCTCCTGAATGCCCCTTCTTAGCGCTCCTGTGCCTTTTCCATGAATTAGCTGCACCTGGCTTAAGCCAACAAGCGCAGCATCATCAATGTAGCGGTCAATTTCCAAAAGAGCCTCATCAAGCAGCCTGCCGCGCAAATCGAGTGAGAGCCCGACTGCAGCAGCCGGCGAACGCTTAAAGGAATTCTGCTCCGGTTTTAAACCATCTTCTTCACTTGCAAGCCTTAAATCTGAAAGCTTTACAGTAAACTTGATTATGCCTGATTGAACCTGTACATCCCCTTTAGCATCCGACTCAGCAAGTACTGTGGCATTTTGACCCAAGCTTAAAATATGAACACGCATCCCGGGTTGGACGCGTAAAAGCTTACCGCCTGTGTACGTCTTTATTTGAGGCATATCCGAGTGCTTCGCTTCTTCTGAACGTACAGCATCCCGCGCCTTCTGTATGGCACGCTCTGCATCGCGCATGCTTATTTCTTTGCATGTTCTAAGCTCAGAAACAGCTCGCTCCATTTCTTCACGCGCTTGCCGTACAATCATCCGCGCTTCTTCGCGCGCTTTTTGCCGAAGGCTTGCTCTTTCGCTTTCTAAACGGCTCTTTTCCTTTTCGAGATATGCAGTCAGCCGTTCGTTTTCAAGGCGAAGCGCCTGTGCGCTTAACTTTTCCTGCTCAGCAGTGCGCTGTTCCGCCTTTGCACGCACAAGCACATCCTCAAACTGAACTTCCTCTTTTGTTAAAAAGCTGCGCGCCTTTTTAATTATCTCGTTTGAAAGCCCAAGACGTAAGGCTATTTCAAATGCATTTGATTTCCCGGGTATGCCGATAAACAGCCTGAATGTCGGGCAGAGCCTGTCAACATCAAACTCCATTGAGGCATTTTCCATACCATCGTGTGAAAGCGCAAACGCTTTAATTTCACTGTAATGCGTTGTTGCAGCTGTTAAACAGCCCCTAGAGTGGAGCGTGTCGAGAATGCTCATTGCAAGTGCAGCCCCTTCAACAGGGTCTGTACCTGCGCCAAGCTCATCGAGCAAAACAAGAGAGTTTCCGTCTGCTTTATCGAGTATGTTCACCAAAGTATGCATATGTGCAGAAAACGTAGACAAACTTTGCTCAATCGACTGTTCATCCCCTATATCAGCAAAAATATGCTCAACAGCCCTAAGCGCAGTACCCTCAGCTGCAGGCACAAACAAACCTGCTTGCGCCATAAGCGAGAACAGGCCGATTGTCTTTAATGTAACCGTTTTCCCGCCTGTGTTGGGGCCGGTAATAATCAGCGTTGAAAAGCTTCCGCCAAGCCAAACATCAACAGGAACAACTGCATCAGCTGCAATCAACGGATGCCTGCCTGCCACAATTCTTATTTCTGCCCCTTGTTCAAGTTTAGGGCATACTGCATTCATTTGCCTGCCAAGCTTTGCTTTTGCAAAAATTAAATCAAGCTCTGCAAGAATACCTATGCTTTCGTATAGGCCATCCGCATAAGGCTCAACAAGCGCAGTAAGCGCACAAAGCAGGCGCTCAATTTCTTCTTCTTCAAGGCTGTTAAGACGTTTAAGCTCATTGCCAAGCTCAACAACAGGCATTGGTTCTATAAATAATGTTGCGCCGCTTCCGGATTGATCATGAATAAGCCCTGGGACATTAAGCCTGAACTCCTGTTTAACAGGCAGCACAAAACGCCCGCTCCGTATTGTTATAATGGGTTCCTGCAGATATTTTGAAAATGCCGAACTTTTAACCATAGTGTTAAGTTTTTCGCGGATACGCTCGTTAGTTGTGCGTATTTGCCTCCTAATAGTAAAAAGTTCTGGTGAGGCAGAGTCCGAGACTTCATCTTCGCCTATAAGGCAGCGGTCTATTTCCTCTTCAATACTGCGGTTGCTTGAAAGACTCATAGCCATATGCTTTAGGAAGTCGCCTAAGTCCGCTTTGCTTAGCCTTTCGCGCACAAGGCGGCTTACGCGAAAGCACCGCGAAATTGACATAAGCTCACGGATATTAAGTGAAATCGCTGCATGAATATGTTTTAAGACAGGGCGCATATCAGGGAAAGTCTCAACAGGGTTTTGTCCGCTCCCTATTAAAAAGCTTTCTGCTTCTGCTGTTTGTGCTAAAAGTGCACGCGCTCTAACAACATCCTTTTCAGGGCTTAGAGCTTCAGCTCTTTCACGGCCTGCTAAAGAAACAGTGAGCGCACATAAGCGTTCTATAACCCTATCAAACTCCAAAATTGACAGAACTCGCTTTTCCATTTCAAAGCTCCAAAATAAACTTTGCTACCTGCCGGTATAGCTTTTTAGTATATCCATACTATGCTTATAAATCACGACCACCCCTCCAAGGGGTGGTTTGCTCTAGGGCTAT
>CAYWTY010000055.1:0-11939 GCA_964461335.1 uncultured Oscillospiraceae bacterium | reverse complement strand
TGCCTAACAATTGTTCACATCCAGCACGCTTGACATTGCATGTTCCCTAAGTTATAGTAACTGTAACTAATTTAATTACAGAACAGGAGCGACCAGTATGGCCAAAGGAATGAAGACCCTTATATTGGGTTTTAGTATTGCTGTATTTGTTTTTTTGTTATGCGCCTGCGCTGCGCCGCCTTTAAACAAGGATAACTCTTTGGAGATAGCTGTGCCTGAAGCAGAAGTTGAATGCGAACCCTGCGAGCCGCCGGAACTTGAGCCGCTGCCGGAAAACTATAGCCTTGGCAAAGCAGAAAATGAACCTTCAGAAGAGCCTCCACAAAAAAGCGAAGCGCTGTATAAACGCATTAGTGCAGAAGAAGCATGGGAAATGATAAATGGCGATGAGCCGGTTGTAATAGTAGATGTTCGAACAGAGGCGGAATATGCCACAGGCTATATTCCGGGTGCGCTTCTTTTGCCAAACGAAACAATAGGCGAAGTGCAGCCTGAGCTTTTGCCGGACAAAACTGCTATTATATTAGTATATTGCCGCTCAGGCAACAGAAGCAGGGTTGCTTCAATGAAGCTACTCGACCTTGGCTATGAAAATATATATGACTTTGGCGGGATTACCAACTGGCCTTACGAAATAACTATAGATGACGCAGCATAAGCGTTACTATGCTTGGAGGATTTATTATGAAAACCAAACTTGTTCTATTACTTACAGCTCTGCTTTTGCTTTCTTTTTTTGCAAGCGGCTGCTGCGTTCTGCTTTCTAACATTCTGCCGTCCAAACCTCAAACTACGCCTGAACAGACGCCTACAGAAAGTACAGCGCCCGCAAAAGCAACAGCAGCAAGCTTTGGGGACTTTTCGACAACAGATATTTACGGGGAAACCTTCACACAGGAGCTCTTTCAGAACTATGATTTGACAATGGTCAACATATGGGGCACGTTTTGCAGCCCATGTATAGATGAAATGCCTGATTTAGGCGAAATAGCAAAAGAATACTCTGAGAAGGGCGTTCAGATAGTCGGAATTGTTGTTGATGCAACTGACAGCTCAGGGAATATTGTAGACTCTCAGGTGGAACTTGCAAAGGAGCTTGTAGAAAAAACAGGCGCAGGCTATACGCACCTACTCCCCTCGCTTGAGCTGATTAAAACAAGGCTTGCAAAGGTTGCTGCTATACCCCATACAATTTTTGTTGATAAAAACGGGTTTTTAGTAGGCAAAGCCTTAACAGGCTCAAAGAGCAAGCAGGAATGGATTAGAACCATTGAAGAATATCTTGAGGATGTGAATGAGGGTGCGTAAGCATGCGTGGGTTGTGCTGACTATTACTGCTTTAGCTTTTATAGCCATAGGAATTTTCCGCAACGAAACAGCAGTAGTGCTAAGAAAAGCAACTATGATTTGTATGGAGTGCATAGGCCTTGGCTAAAAAGAAAACGAACCAGGGGCAGAGCCTCCGGCATATTGTACAAATAAGCGTTGCAGCTTTAACGAACGGATACCTTGAAGGCTTCAAATCCGGTACGATTTATACAGGCCCATTAAAGGTTGCCTGCGTGCCCGGGCTTAACTGCTATTCATGCCCAGGTGCGCTCGGTTCATGCCCAATCGGCTCTCTGCAGGCTGTGCTTTCAAACCGCGGCTATAATTTTTCATTTTATGTTGTTGGGTTCCTTTTCGCTTTTGGGGCTTTGCTTGGCCGCGTCATTTGCGGCTGGCTTTGCCCGTTTGGCCTTGTGCAGGACTTGCTTCATAAGCTGCCTTTTTACAAAAAGCTGAATAAACTGCCTGGAGACAAAGCTTTACTCTACTTGAAATACATTATTTTGGCAGTTTTCGTTGTGCTTTTGCCTTTAACTGTTCTCGATATTGTAGGCCAGGGCAGCCCTTGGTTTTGCAAGTTTATTTGCCCTTCAGGCACATTGTTTGCAGGAATCCCCTTAGTTGCCATTAACAGCTCGCTCCGCCCTGCGCTTGGGGGCTTGTTTGTCTTTAAAATGCTTATTTTAGTTATGCTTTTGCTGCTGTCGCTGCTTGTTTACAGGCCGTTTTGCAGGTATCTGTGCCCGCTTGGCGCTATTTACGGGCTGTTTAACCCTATCGCCCTTTACCGCTTTAAAGTTGATACTGCTGCCTGCATAAACTGCGGCGCCTGCCAAAAGGCCTGCCCTTTAAGCATCCCTGTTTTTAAAAAGCCCAACAGCACAGAGTGCATACGCTGCGGCGCTTGCAGGAAAGCCTGCCCTGTCGGCGCTATACATACAACCTTAAAGCAATGCAAATCTAATTGTGAGGCTGAACAAGCTTATGTTGAGTGAGTTCTCAATTGCTATACACTCGTTGGTCTACCTTAACCGCATGCGGCTTGCAACGAGTGAAAATATAGCCAAAAATGTATGTACGAACCCTGCGCGAATACGCAAAGTAATGACAAAGCTTTGCGCAGCAGGGCTTGTTAGCGCAAAGCAAGGTCAAAAGGGCGGCTATTTTATGGTGTTGCAGCCTGAGTGCATAACGCTTGGCATAGTTGCAAATGCGCTTGGGTTTAACCCAATTGTTCAATCCTGGCGCTCGGGCGATTTAGATATGGAATGTGTTATTGCTTCAGGCATGGCAGAAGTCATGGATGAGCTTTATGCCTCGCTGAACAAAACCTGCCTTGAAATGCTCTATTTGTTGAGCATAAAAGAGATTGATGCGCGGCTTTTTAACCTTAAGCAGGGGAATAAATGCTTGCCTGTGTATTCGCTTCACAGCGAATAAAACAAATTAAGCTTCTTCCTGCTGAATTTGAACAAGATGCTTTTGCATGATAAGATAAGAGTAAAGGCCTAGGGGTAAAGCTGTGAAAATACGAGAATCCGCAGAAAACTATCTTGAGGCTATTTTAGTTCTTACAAATAGCCTTGGTCAAGTACGCTCAATTGATATAGCCCATAAGCTTAAGTACACAAAGCCCAGTGTAAGCTATGCTATGAAGCAGCTTCGCGAAAATGGCTATATACTTGTTGATTGTTCCGGGTTCATTACACTTACGGCTAAGGGGCAAAAAATCGCAGAGCGTATATATAACAGGCATAAAGTCCTATCAAACTATTTAATGAGGCTTGGAGTAAGCGAACAAAATGCAAAAGCGGATGCCTGCCGCATAGAACACATAATAAGCCAAGAGAGCTTCGACTGCATAAGCAGCCACGCAAAAGAGCTTTAATTAAAAGTTTAGAAAAGACCAAGTCCTTTTATAAATGTTGAACAAGTCTTGAGTATATATTATACTGTCTATAAGCAAAATATCGCTTTATACCCAATAATACGGCAAATTTCATTTGGCGGAAATTATAATGGAAGCCACAAAACCCAAGAAGCGAGCAAGCCTCTCATCCTCAATGCAAAAGGCGCTGTTTTTCTGTGCAGTGCTTGTTTTCTCTGCGCTTATTTATGTTTTAATCAGCATGAACGCACATGCAAAAGAAGCAGTACCTGAACCTATTGCTGCCACACCCACACCTGCTAATACCCCGGGGTTGCGTGCTGCTGTTGTGTTAGAAAGGCTCAAAGACGCAGGGTTTAGCCTTGAAGCAGAAGATGAAAGCGCCAATATATTTACAATTTCTACTGATGCTTTTAGCGATGATGTTCAGGATACTCTGCAGCTTTTTGCACAAGGCGGGTACATTAAAGGCTTTTCGCTCTACTTCAATTTAGCGCCTTACAAAAAAGGCGCCTCATCAAAGAGTGAAATCGAACACGCTTTGCAGCAGCGGTTTAATGACGATGCAGCTGCAGTTGAAGAGCGTGTTAGATTAATTTTGCCTGATGTGTTAAATTCAGTTTCCCCTGAGGGTTATTTCCCGCAATCAACTGCGCTTGCATGTGTAAACCTTTCAACCTCAACGCTTAATACAGGTAAGCTGGGCAGAGAAACACAGCATGGCTTTTCGTTTACAGCTATGTTAGTTGAAAACGAGGGTCTTGTTTTGGCTGCAGATATAGAATGAGCGAGCAAAATACAGGTTTTTTCTACCCGCGTAAATTTGTACTTATGGCAATAGGCTTTGGAGCAGGTATAGCGCTTGGCAAGCTTTTGCTTGGCCCTTTTGCATATGCTGTTATTCTCATTGGGTTGCTTTTTGCGCTTATAGCATATCTGCTTAAAATTAAGCTTGTCCCGCTTTTGCTGCTTATGCTTGCCTTAGGCCTTTTTAGGCTTCAAATTGCCTACCCTACCCTCCCGGAGCCAAGCGCTTCGTGTGAGCTAAATGGCAAAATTGCGCTGCCCCCACAGTATAAGGCAAACAGCATAAGGGTTGTACTAAATGAAGCCACATGCAACGGCTACCCTGTGGATGGCCGCGTTCTGCTTACTATTAAAAACACAACACAAAAACGCAGACTTTTCTGCGGAGAAACGCTTAGCACAACAGCTTCAGTTTCGCTCCCCCAAGGCGCGCGAAACTTCGGCAGCATGGATATGCGCTTTCATTATTTTTCAAAAGGTATTGTTGCAACCGCGTTTTCAGGGGCAGGCTTTTATAGGGTTCTAAGCGCTGACAATAGCATAATCCCTAGTATTCTTGAGCTTCGTGAAAAGAGCACAGCAGCGCTTATTTCTATGCTTGGTGAAGAAAACGGAGCGCTTGCTGCAGGTATGCTCCATGGAGGAACAGAGGATATACAGCCTGAGGTGCTTTCAAACTTTCGCGCTGCAGGCATTGCGCATTTGCTTGCAGTTTCCGGGCTTCATGTAGGCCTGCTTATTGGCGCACTTCTATTTTTGCTGCGCCGCACGCATATAAAGGTGCAATTTGCTGCTGCAATGGGCTTTTTAACCGTTTACTGCATATTTTCCGCGTTTTCGGAGGCAACTGTACGCGCATCTATTATGGCGCTGTGTTTCCTGTTATCCCAAATCTTATGGAGACGGCCTGATACACTCTCCTCATTATGCCTTGCTTTTTTGCTTATACTTGCAGTTTCCCCATTTTCGCTTTTTTCCGCTGGTTTCCAGCTCTCGTTTAGCGCTGTGCTTGGGCTGCTTCTGCTGTATGAGCCAATAAAAAGGATATTTTCCAGCCTTAATGAGCCTGCAGCAGATGCACTTTCAGTAAGCGTGAGCGCAAGCATTTCAACAATGCCTATATCTGCCCTGCATTTTAAAAACCTGCCTATGCTTGCAGTATTTGCAAACTTATTAGCTGTGCCTCTTGCTGCGCTTGCTGTTCTTCCCGCATTTTGCGCGCTGCTATTATACCCCGCCATTCCTCAGGCAGCTTCCTGTGTTGCTTGGGTTGCTGGCACAACGCTTAATATGATGCGAGCTGTTGCAGAACTTGCCTCAAGGCCTGCAGGTTTAAATATTCCATCCCCATCATTTGGCGCGTTTATTATGTTCTTTTGCAGCTGCGCCTTTATTTCCGAATATTTTCGCGGCCCGAAAAAAGAAAAGCGGCTTCTAGCTTTTGTTTCAGCTATATTGTGCATCTTTTTATGGGCGCTGCCTATGCACCTGCTTTCGAAAGAACATGTAACAGTACTTGACCTGCCTTCAGGTTATGCGCTGCATATGCGTGAAAACGGCAAAGATTTGCTTATAGGCACAAATGAGGCGCTTATGAGCAGCCAAGTAAAAGACTATATTCAAGCTGCCTGCCTGAAGTCTTACGAGACTAATTATGCTTTGGATATAGGCACAGAGCTTGTATTTAAAAACAGGCCTGTACATGTTGCCAACGGTAACGTTATTTTTGAAGGAAATAGCTACAACTTAAAGCGCACAGGTCAGCTAAGAATATACTTAAAGCGAAACAGGCTGCATGCATCTGCTTATGCTTTGGATGAAAGATATGCTATACTTGTTGAAAAGCCAAGGGCAAGCATAAATTTGGAGAGCATATGGACTATGCACAATTCAACGCGCTCCTTACAAAAGGCGCAATAAGCGGTATTTTCCTTTTTCACGGAGAAGAGGAATATGTAAAACAGAGCGCACTCGTAAACCTTATTGAGAGCATTGACCCGCTTAGCCGCGAGTTAAATGTTGCCCAGTTTTATGCCCCATCTGCAGCTACAGTAAAAGAAGCATGCGAACTCCTGCCCTTTTTATCAGATAGAAGAGTAATTATTTGCCGTAATATAGCTGACTCTGAGGCACGAACGCTTTTTGACTATGCGCCTACAATGCCACAAACAACGACACTAATACTTTATATGCGCGGAAAATGCGGCAGCGGGCTTATAAACAAAGCAAAAGAAGTAAACCGCGAGATAGTTTTTGAAAAGCTGACTGAACGGGTCGCACAAAAGTTTGTCAGCCAAACCTTAAGCAAGCGCGGCATGAAAGCTGAACCTGAAGCAATTAAGCTTCTTGTTAACATGGTAGGTGTCGACGCCTCAATGCTCTTAAACGAAACAAATAAAGCTGCAGACTATGCAGGCCCTGGTTTTCCTGTTACTGTAGAGACAGTTAACAAATGTGTTATATCAAACCAAGAATACGCTATTTTCAATATGCTCAACGAATTCTTCTTCGGAAAAACTGAAGAGGGGCTTAGAACGCTCAAGTACTTAGTAAATGATGATTCCGGCAGCGCGATTGGGGTAGCGCATTATTTGAGCGGGCAATGCAAGAATATGCTCGGTGCAAGGCTCCTGCTTAACCAAGGCAATAAAGCAAACCCGGATATTATTGCAAAAAGGCTGAAGCTGAAGCCCTACCCAGCAAAACTTGCGCTTTCAGGCGCAAAGCGCCTCAGTATAGAAGCGCTCCAAGAGGCAGTGCTTGAGTTTTCAGAAATAAACTACCTTCAAATAAGCGGGCGCATGAATGCAGCACATGCGCTTGAAATTGCTGTGCTGAAGTATTTTTGCTAACCTTTAAAAACTCTATTCCTGCATTAACTCTTCAATAAGCGAGCGCATTCGCTCAAGCTGTTCCCCTGTGAGCATAGGGCTAAGGAGATTAGCAAGGGTCTGAAGCTGATTGTTGCTGAGCATCCCTTTTTGACGCTGAATTCTTGCCTTATTCATTAGCTCGTCTATAAGTTCAGTTTCGCTCTTGCCTTGATACTGTAAAAATGTATTCTGTAAAATCGCCATAGTCTCAGGGTTGGCAGCTTCAGAAGCCTGCCGTTTAAGCTCGGGGTTTTGTTTAAAGCTTCGAAGATCCGGTTGTTTCATATTTCCACCTCCAAGATTTACTGACTAATTCCATAATATGCAGTATGAGAAGTGTGAGTGCACAACCGCCATAATAGAGCATATGATAAATAGAGAGAATAGGGGGTGGCCAAATGGCCAGATATTCACCGCAATCGCTGCCTGTAAAAGGCTCACGCTCAACAATAGACCAAACTGAGCAGGGGGATGGCATACCTAAAATGGAAAATGATAATGAATTAGATTATTCTGCAGAGCCTTCAATAATGCTTGCACAGCAAATTCGGCGCGAACACGGAATGCAAGGTGTGCGCGGGTATGTTGCTTCAATGCGCGAGTATTTATCGGCATCGCACTACAGCGAACTTTGCAAAGCAATGGGAGTGAGTGAAAACTTAAGGCCTAAGCAGCCTGAAGTAGTTTACGAACAGGCACAGCCTGTAAACGCCCAAAGCGGGAACCCCCAAAATGCACAGCAGAATATGGGGAACCAGCTACAAATGCTCCAGATGCTTACGCAGCTTATGAATATGCAGCAAAGCCCCGGCCAAAATATGTTCGGCCAGGGCAACAGTTCAGGCATGAACCCATTAATGCTTGCACAACTGCTTGGAGGCATGCAGGGCAACAGGTAATGTAAAGGCTTATATCTTAACTTAAAGGCACAGTTGCAAACTTAGCCTTTTGCATACCTGTGTGCTTTTATAAACCCATCAACTGTTTCGAGCAAAACAGCAAAACCCATTACCACAACCATAAAGTTTTGGATGTTTCCGAAGAAGAACTGCATAAACAAGCCTGCTTCACCAAAGGGTGCCTCTAATGCAGCAAGAAATGCCTCATTGATTAAACCCTCTGCACCCATTAACAAAGCCATTGCAGTAAAGCTTATAATGTTTAAAACGAGCATGCCTATTGCAAGGCGCCTTGTATACCTGCCCTCATAAAGCTTAAAGGCTTCCTTAGCTGTACCGGCTGCAAATACTATTGCTACAAGCGGCCAAAGCCTTTGAATAGTCGCTTGGTTGAAGAAATGGATGAACCTGCCGCCTTTTATAAACGCACCTATAACCCATGGTGCTGCAAACAGGAACACTATTAAAAATATGAGAGAAAACACTATCCCGAAAATTGGTTCTGCTCGCTTAATACGTTCATCCTTTTTTGGAACTGGCGGCAGGTTTGAGAGCGCCTCTTCATTGCTGTTTAGTTTTACACCCTTGCGCTCAAAAAAAGCAAATATGATTGTTACAAACCCAAAGGCGAATAGTCCACCGTTTATTAAGCTGCCGAAAAAGCTAAGTATTGTCATTAACGGATGTCTGCCCTCTATAAGAAACGCTGAAAGTGTAAATGCGAGCAAAAGCCCGCCAGACATCGCAAGCAATACTATCTTTAGCACAAATTTATAAGTCCTATAATATGGCGAGCTTATTAAAGCGGAATATTTGTCCGGGTTGTATTTTTCCGCTAGTTCGCTCGGTGTGCCAAGCTCAGTAAGTACAACGCGTATATCGTGTTCTGTAGGCACAAGGTCACCAGAGCGCTGTTCAAGCATATCTAAAATAGGCTGCCGCAGTTCTTCTGCTATATCTTTGCGCGTTTTATACGGCAGTTTTTTTGTGACTGCGTAAATATACCTTTCAATTAAATCGTATTCAGCCATTATTCGTTCCCTCCATCAATAGGTTAATGCTCTTTACTAGGGCTAGCCAATTCTTTTTAAGCAAGAGGTACACCTCTTTGCCCATTGGCGTAAGCGCGTAATATTTGCGCGGTTTTGTGCCGCTCGTCTCCCAGTTGCTCTCTAACACCCCCTGCCCTTCTAACCTGCGCAACAGTGGGTAAAGCGTGTTTACTTCAACAGGAACGCCGCTTTTTGAAAGCAAGTTTACAAGATAATAACCGTAGACAGGCTCTTCAAGCTGTGATAGTACTGCAAGCACAATACTGCCGCGCCTTAGCTCAAGCACAAGGCCGGACAGAACCTCCTCCATTACTAACAACCTCCTTTCGGCAATAATGTATTTCCTACTATACTGTGTACTGCACTATATGTCAATTAGCAAAATATTACTACAACAAAAATTTTAGCACACTCAGATATAATTTTTGGAAGAAAAAGAACAGCGCCTGCTGTTCCAATAAACGAAGGTATTTATCTTATCGCTTATTTGCTTTTTGCAAATGTTTTTTTAAACCATGGCAGCCACTGTTTATAAAGCCGAAGCCCTATAAGCCCTGTTAAGGCGAAACAAAGCGCCAACCCGCCCCAAAGCGTTGTTTTGGAGCCTTGTTTTTGCTGCACTTGAGGGTTAAAATGCTTATCTTCGCTAAACACGCGTTCAGCCTGCTCATTTACTTGGGATGTATCAAGAATATGCGAAATATCAGACTTATGCCTATCAGTCTGCGCCAGTGCAAAAACTTCCGCATCTGGTGCATCCACTACTGCACTAAACGAAAATGCATCACCCTCGCAAAGCTTTTCGCTAAGCACTACGAACCCTTCGTTTCCCAAAACCAGTTCACGCTCTAAAGCTGCATTTTCAGCTTCGCTTTCAAGAGTGACGGGCACGCTTAGCTCCTCAGATAGCTCATTAGGCGATATCACAACGCTTTCTTGAATTAAGCGCATACCTTTGCCAAGTTTAATGCGCAGCGCAACCCAAGCATCCACTACGCCGCTTGGGCCTACAAAGAGTGTATAAGAAAGCGTGTCTCCAACATGTACGGGCTTGCCTGCCTCAGGCGTACAAACCCATTTAAGGGCTTCTTCAGCGTGCGCTTGTGGAGCAAGCATTATCAAGGCAGCTAAAAGATGCATAGCTGCAAACAACTTTAAAAGGCTCGTTTTAAAAAAGAAGGGTAATTTCATTTTGTTACGCATTCTCATAGAGCGCAGGCCTGCGCATATACCTAAACCCGCTTGACCAAGCTTCAGTAAGCACAACGCCGTTTCTGCTCGATGAGCTGTGGGCGATAAGGTAACTGCCATCCTCATTGCGTTCAACTACAATGCCCACATGGTTCATAGCAGTTGCACCGGGCGGGGCTTTAAACGCAAGGTCTCCAGGCAGCGCTTCATCCCAGCCAAGGGAGCGCGAATTATGCCACTGGTTGCTTGAACCATCGCCAATTGCTTCAATTATTGTAGGCTCACCTGATGCATTAACGAAAACCCAAGTTACAAACCCGCTGCAATCAAGCCCAAACTTTCGCACTAAACCCGCAGTTTTGCTTCTTTGAGATGTTACGACCTTTGGAACCCCCCAGAGCGGGTTCCAGCCTAGGAACGGATATTTGCCGCCAAAGAAGTAGCTTATCTGCCCTATAAGCGAATGCGCCTTCATAACAACAGCTTCACGCTGCATTGCAAGGCCTTTTGGGAGCCCCAAACGAATTTCATTTAAACGCACCTCGCTCATTTCTTCAAAGGAGGCATCCCCTGTAAGCGAGGCAAAGAGGCGCTGAAATTCAGGCTGCATAAGCTCGTCAAGCTGAGCTGTGCGCTCTCTATTAAACCCGTAAACGCTGACCATTTCTTCGCTTGTAAGCTCAGTGAGTATGAGTTGAAGCTCACCGTCAACTAAGTTGAATTCAAGCTCATGCATGTTCCAAAAGACTTCGCTCAAGCCGTCAAATGAAATTTTTCTAAGGTTGAACAAATCAAGCGGCTTTTCTACCTCAAGAGTGCTTGTTGAAACAAAAACAGCAAGCACATGCGCCCAGTTTGTAACAAGGGCAAGCGCCATTTCCTCAAGCTGCCTTTCATGCTGTACTTCGTCTGCATCATCAGTTTCGTTTTCTGCAAATACCGCTCTAAGAAGCTTGTGGCTTGCAGCATCAGGAAACGCGCTAAGCAAAAGTGCGATACGCTGTGAAAACTGCTCGTTTAGCTCTTGCATACGCTCCGCTAGTTCTGCAGCTATTTCATCGCGGTATTGCCGATATTTTCTGTATCGCGAGTCGCTTGTACCTGTAAGCGTGCTGCGCAATGGCTTTTCTTCTATTGGCTCAACAGTTATTGTGCATTCTCTAAAAACTTCTTCTTTACTTTTAGGGTGAATTGCACTAAATGTTATTTTATATACGCCTGCAACATCCTGTTTAAAGCCCCCATCATCAAAAACCTGCACTTCAAGTGAATTCCCAAGTTCATCATAAGCAAAAGCAGCGCGTTTTAAAGAAAAGAATTCACCGCCTGCAGGGATGCTCCCATCAAAGACAATGAGGTGCACTTTAAACGGCTGCGGAGTAACCGTAGGCAACGGGCTTTGTGAAGGCGTTGGCTGCAGGGTTGGAGAAGGTGAAGCTCCTGGAGTCGAAGATGCATCAGGTGTGCCTGTTGGCAGAGGCGTCCCCTGCCCCGGAGTTTGCTCAGGCCCCTCTGTTGGCACAGGCGTAGGGGTTGGCACAGGCGTAGGGGTTGGCACAGGAGTAGGGGTTGGCACAGGTGTAGGCGAGGGGGTTGGTGTTGGCTTAGGGGGCGTATTATCATCTGTAAAAGCGAATAGCATAAATGCACCCGCAGCTTTTAGAGGCATTGCAAGTGCAGCAAAAATAAATAGTATTGCAAAAAGAGTTGAGGCAACTCGCCGTAGCGCCATATTTCCCCCTTTATAAGCTCTTGCAAACTCAAAACAGAGCCTGCCAAGCATTAAGTTTATGGTACCATATTCCACGCATGGACTCAATTGGCAGGGGCGCTCGACATACTTTTTTTTGTAGCGGCGTCAAACATAGGTTACACATCTGTGCAAGGAAAGCTGTCATGG
>CAYWTY010000054.1:0-12172 GCA_964461335.1 uncultured Oscillospiraceae bacterium | reverse complement strand
CCATGACAGCTTTCCTTGCACAGATGTGTAACCTATGTTTGACGCCGCTACATTGATTGAATTTGCTAAAAGCAGTTGACACTTGCACTCTGTAATGTTATTATAATAAACTGCACACATGTGTGAAATTTCAACATATACCCTTCTGCGGGAATTCAATCTGCCGCATTCAACCTAAAATATGTAAATATTTAGGAATATATGCGGCGTGTGGTATGTAAGGGCATATGTTTGGCAATACTCCAATCGGCACATCGGCAAATCCGGCCGGTTTTAGCCACAAATCGGAGTAATACAAGTTTATGTCAATGATTTTGATGCGTACGCATCAGTTAGGGGTGAACGCGATGGTGCATGAGGTGCAGGTGGGCAAACGTACGCGAATGAGCTTTTCTCGAATTAATGAAGTCTTGAATGTTCCCGATTTAATAGAAGTTCAGAAGAACTCATTTGACAGGTTTATCGCTGAGGATCTTCGCGAGGTTCTAAACGATATCTCGCCCATAACCGACTACTCCGAAAAACTCGTTCTTGAGTTTGTGGATTATTATATCGACAGGTCAAACTCAAAGTATTCGGTTGAAGAGTGCAAGGAGCGCGATGTAAACTATTCAGCTCCTCTTAAGGTTATTGTACGCCTTATAAATAAGGAAACCGGCGAAGTCAAGCAACAGGAAGTCTTTATGGGCGATTTCCCGATAATGACAGAGCAGGGCACATTTATAATCAATGGCGCTGAGCGCGTTATAGTTAGCCAGCTTGTCCGGTCTCCAGGCGTTTACTATTCAAAGTCATATGACAAAATGGGTAAACCGCTTTTTGCAGCGCAGGTAATACCCAACCGCGGTGCATGGCTTGAATACGAAACCGACAGCAACGAAATGCTCTATGTTAAAATCGACAGGCAGCGCAAGGTACATATTACAGCTTTGCTGCGCGCACTTGGCTACGGCACAAACGCGCAAATAGAAGAACTCCTAGGTACTGAGGAACGCCTAACCTATACCTTGCAAAAAGACAGTACAGCCTCTGTTGAAGAGGGGCTAATAGAAATATACAAACGCCAGCGTCCGGGCGAGCCGCCAACAGAAGAAAGTGCAAGGACGCTCCTAAACTCTTTGTTTTTTGATAAGCGTTATGATTTAGCACGCGTAGGCCGCTACAAATTCAATAAAAAACTTTCGCTTGAGCGTCGAATAGCAGGCAAGGTGCTTGCTGAGGATGTAATCTCACCCTATACAGGTGAAATCTTTGCACAAACAGGCGAGACGATAAGCCGCGCCAAAGCGCGCGAAATACAGGATGCAGGCATACAGGGCGTTTGGGTTGAGCGTGAAGGCGGGAAGATTAAAGTGCTTGGCAACCACTTTGTAAACCCAAGCTCCCACCTCCCTTTTGACTCTTGTGAGGCAGACTTAAACGAGGATGTGCATTTCCCAACGCTTAAGCAGCTTCTTGAGGAATGCGCAGATATGGATATAGAAGCGCAAAAGTCATTTTTAAAAGAAAACTCAGCAAAACTAATTCCCCGCCATATTGTTCCAGATGATATTGTTGCTTCAATAAGCTATATGATTGGCTTAAACTATGATGTAGGGAATATAGACGATATAGACCACTTGGGCAACCGAAGGATACGCTCAGTAGGCGAGCTTCTGCAAAACCAGCTTCGAGTAGGGTTGACTAGGCTTGAGCGGGTTGTGCGTGAGCGCATGAGCATCCAGGATATGGATGTGGCAATGCCTTCTAATTTAATTAACATAAGGCCGGTTACTGCTGCAATAAAGGAGTTTTTCGGCTCCTCTCAGCTCTCGCAGTTTATGGATCAGACAAACCCCTTAGCTGAGCTCACGCATAAGCGCCGCTTATCCGCGCTTGGGCCTGGCGGGCTAAACCGCGAGCGTGCAACTTTTGATGTTCGAGACGTTCACTTTTCGCATTACGGGCGCATGTGCCCGATAGAAACCCCTGAAGGGCCAAATATAGGGCTTATCAACTCACTCTCGACCTATGCGCGCATAAACGAATATGGTTTTATTGAAGCACCATATCGAAGGGTTGACGGGAAATGCCATATTATAACGGATGAGATAGAATACTTGACTGCAGATGAAGAAGATAATTTCATCGTAGCTCAAGCTAACGAAGTTATTGATGAGCAAACTCACTGGTTCAAGCGTAACCGTGTTGTCGCAAGGCTGCGCGACCAAATTATTGAAGTTAAAAGCGAAGAAGTCGACTACATGGACGTGTCGCCTAAGCAGCTTGTTTCCGTTGCTACAGCCATGATTCCATTCTTAGAAAACGACGACGCAAACCGCGCACTTATGGGTGCGAATATGCAGAGGCAGGCAGTCCCCCTGCTCTCGCCTGAAGCACCGATTGTCGGAACCGGGATGGAATACAAGGCTGCCCATGATTCAGGGGTTGTGTTAATCGCACAGCAAGGCGGGGAAATTACCCATGTTTCAGCGCGCAAAATAACTGTGCGCATAGATAGCGGGGATGAAATAAGCTATAAGCTGACTAAATTCCAGCGCTCAAATCAAGGCACCTGCCTTAACCAGCGCCCGATTGTGAAGCTTGGTGAAAGAGTGGAGGCAGGGCAGGTTATTGCAGATGGCGCATCAACTGACCAGGGAGAAATAGCGCTTGGCAGGAATATCCTAATTGGCTTTATGGCCTGGGAGGGCTATAATTTCGAAGATGCTGTGCTTATAAGCGAAGAACTTGTAAAAGACGATGTCTTTACTTCAATACATATTGAAGAACACGAAATAGAAGCACGCGATACAAAGCTCGGCCCTGAAGAAATAACGCGCGATATTCCAAATATCGGCGAGGACGCGCTCTCAAACCTTGACGAAAACGGAATAATCCGCCCTGGTGCAGAGGTGCGCTCAGGGGATATTCTCGTAGGCAAAGTTACGCCAAAGGGCGAGACTGAGCTTACTGCTGAAGAGCGGCTGCTGCGTGCAATCTTCGGGGAAAAGGCTCGCGAGGTGCGCGATACCTCCCTGCGCGTTCCACATGGCGAGGATGGCATAATAGTCGATGTAAAAGTCTTTACACGAGAAAACAAAGATGAGCTTTCACCTGGTGTAAACTCACTTGTACGCGTGTATATAGCACAAAAACGCAAAATTTCAGTTGGCGATAAAATGGCGGGGCGGCATGGCAACAAGGGTGTAATATCAAGAATACTCCCTGTTGAAGATATGCCCTATCTCGAAGATGGGACACCGCTTCAAATAGTCCTAAACCCCCTTGGCGTACCCTCACGTATGAACATTGGGCAGGTGTTTGAGCTCCATCTTGGGCTTGCTGCAAAAAAGCTTGGCTGGAACATAGCTTCCCCTGTTTTTGACGGTGCGAGTGAAACCGATATTCAGTCCCTCTTGCTTAAAGCAGGCTATGAGGAGCATGGTAAATCAATTTTATATGACGGCAGAACGGGCGAACCATTCGAAAAGCCTATTTCTGTTGGCTATATGTATTACCTGAAGCTCGCACACTTAGTTGACGATAAGATTCACGCGCGCTCAACAGGGCCGTACTCACTTGTAACGCAGCAGCCTCTTGGAGGCAAAGCACAGTTTGGTGGGCAGCGTTTTGGCGAAATGGAAGTCTGGGCGCTTGAAGCATACGGTGCAGCATATACCCTTCAGGAAATACTCACAGTTAAAAGCGATGACGTTGTCGGCCGCGTAAAGACATATGAGGCAATAGTTAAGGGTGAAAATGTACCTCAGCCGGGCGTGCCTGAGTCGTTTAAGGTGCTAATTAAAGAGCTACAGTCGCTCTGTCTTGATATTAAAGTGCTTACGGATTCAAGAGAAGTTGTTGAGATAGGCGAGTTGGTTGAAGAAGAGCCCACAGTAATAGATGTCAATATGTCAGGCCTTGAGGATGTGCCAAGCCTGATTCCTTCAGAAAATCAGTTTGCTGAATTTGACGAATTTGAAGAATTCGACGAAGACGAAGACGAGGATGGCGAGGATGGCGGAGATGGCGAAAATGGCGAGGATGAACTTGCTCAAGAGCAGGATGGAGATGACTTGCTTTTAGATGAAGATAATCAACAAGATGATTAAGGCGGCGCTTAAGAAGGGAGAGACACAGGTTGTTTGAGCTTACAAATTTTGACGCTATACAAATAGGTCTTGCGTCGCCTGAAAAAATACGCGAATGGTCGCATGGTGAAGTAAGAAAACCAGAGACTATTAACTACCGTACCTTAAAGCCCGAAAAGGACGGTCTGTTCTGCGAACGAATTTTCGGGCCTACTAAAGACTGGGAATGTCATTGCGGCCGATATAAGCGCGTGCGCTATAAGGGCGTAATATGCGACAAATGCGGGGTTGAAGTAACCCGCGCAAAGGTGCGGCGCGAGCGTATGGGGCATATTGAGCTTGCTGCGCCAGTAAGCCACATTTGGTATTTCAAGGGCATACCCTGCCGTATGAAAATGCTGCTCGATATGTCCCCAAGAATACTCGAAAAGATACTCTATTTCGGGAACTTTGTTGTAATTGACCCTGGAAACACCCCGCTTGTGCACAAAAGCCTTATGACTGATAAGGAATATAGAGAAGCGCAGCAGGTTTATGGTGCTAAGGCCTTTAAGGCAGGGATGGGCGCAGAGGCGATTAAGGAGCTATTAAAACAGCTTGACCTTAATGCGCTTGAACAGCAGCTTAGGGAAGAAATCAGCAATTCCACAGGGCAAAAGCGCGCGAATGCAATTAAGCGGCTTGAGGTTGTAGAGGCGTTCCTAAAATCCGGAAACAAGCCGGAATGGATAATCATTGATGTGATTCCCGTTATTCCGCCTGAGCTTCGCCCAATGGTTCAGCTTGATGGCGGCCGCTTTGCAACATCGGATTTAAACGATTTGTACCGCAGGGTCATAAATAGAAACAATCGCCTAAAGAGGCTGCTTGAGCTTAAGGCGCCTGACATTATAGTGCGAAACGAAAAGCGTATGCTCCAAGAAGCAGTTGATGCGCTTATAGATAATGGGCGCAGAGGAAGGCCTGTAACAGGCCCAGGGAATAGGCCGCTAAAGTCGCTTTCGGATATGCTCCGCGGCAAACAGGGGCGTTTTAGGCAGAATCTGCTCGGCAAGCGTGTTGACTATTCCGGACGTTCGGTTATTGTTGTAGGCCCTGAACTTAAAATGTACCAATGCGGCTTGCCTAAAGAAATGGCGCTTGAGCTGTTCAAGCCCTTTGTTATGAAGAAGCTTGTTGAGGAAGGGCATGCGCACAATATAAAATCCGCAAAGCGTATGGTAGAGCGCGTGCGTCCTGAAGTCTGGGGTGTGCTTGAAGACGTTATTAAGGATCACCCAGTTCTCCTTAACCGTGCGCCAACTCTTCATAGGCTCGGCATACAGGCCTTTGAGCCTGTGCTTGTAGAAGGCCGCGCTCTAAAGCTTCACCCGCTTGTATGTACTGCATACAATGCGGACTTTGACGGCGACCAGATGGCAGTTCACGTACCGCTCTCTGTTGAGGCGCAGGCTGAAGCGCGCTTTTTGATGCTTGCATCAAATAATATTCTCAAACCGCAAGATGGCAAGCCGGTTGTCAGCCCAACTCAGGATATGGTCATTGGCTGCTACTATCTCACGCTTGACCAAGACGATGAAAGAGACGGCGTACTTGGCGGAAGGCCGCAAGAAATTCAAGTGCAAAGCGTTAGCGGCAAAGTTCACTCTGAAAACAACACAAAGGTGTTCAGCAGCGAAAATGAGGCTATAATGGCCTACCAGACAAAGGCAATAAGCCTGCACGAGAGAATAAATGTGCGCCTAACCCGTACTTGGGAAGGGGAAACCCGCAAAGGGCGTATCACAACAACAGTGGGCAGGATAATATTCAACCAAGCCATACCACAGGATTTGGGTTTTGTCGACCGCTCAAAAGAAGAAAATGTATTTACATTAGAAGTAAACGGGCTGGTTCGAAAGCGTGACCTTGGAGATATAGTCGCAAGGTGTTACAGCAAGCATGGCCCATCAGTAACTTCAAACATGCTTGACAGAATTAAAAACCTCGGGTTTGAATACTCAACTCGCGGTGGTATAACTGTTGGGTATCAGGATATGACTGTGCCTGAAGAAAAGGCTGCGCTTATTCAGGATGCTGAAAACGAGATTATATCAATTGACAACCAGTTCAGAAGCGGCCTCCTTTCGGATAATGAACGTAAACTCTCTGTTATACGCAAGTGGGAGGAAACAACAGCTCTGGTAACAAAGGCGCTCATGGAGTCATTAGACCCGCTCAACCCGATTTTTATGATGGCGGATTCAGGCGCGCGCGGCAGCACAGCGCAAATAAGGCAGCTTGCTGGTATGCGCGGGCTTATGGCAGACCCATCTGGCGAAATTATTGAGGTTCCAATTCGCGCAAACTTCCGCGAAGGGCTTACTGTGCTTGAGTTTTTTATATCCTCGCACGGCGCAAGGAAGGGGCTTGCTGATACAGCGTTAAGAACAGCAGACTCAGGTTATTTAACCCGCCGCCTTGTGGATGTATCCCAAGATGTTATAGTGCGCGAGGAAGATTGTTTCTTAGTGCGCGGCGAGGCAATAAAGGGTATGCGCTTAAGCGCAATAGCTGAAGGCAAAAAAGTCATAGAGCCTTTTATGGCACGTATATGGGGCAGATATACAGCTGAGCCTGTGCTGCACCCAAAGACAGGCGAAGTGCTTGTTAAAACCAATACAATGCTCGGTAATGACGAATGCGCGCTTATTGAAGAAGCAGGCATTACTGCTGTCAACTGCAGGTCTGTCTTTACCTGCCGGAGCGAGCATGGAGTTTGCGCCAAATGCTATGGTGCAAACCTTGCAACAGGCGGCGTAGTCAATATAGGCGAAGCTGTGGGCATAATAGCTGCACAGGCAATAGGTGAGCCAGGAACACAGCTTACAATGCGCACATTCCATACAGGAGGCGTTGCAGGCGATGACATTACACAGGGACTTCCCCGTGTAGAGGAGCTCTTTGAGGCGCGTAAACCTAAGGGTGAAGCGATTGTCTCAGAAATAGCAGGGCGAATATCCTTTAGCGAAATAAAAAAGAAACGTGAAGTAGTAGTGACTGCTGAGGATGGCGAAACAAAGTCGTACCTTATTACCTATGGCTCAAAGCTAAAAGTAGTAGATGGCGACGAAGTTGAAGCAGGCGATGCGCTTACAGAAGGCCCAATTAACCCGCACGACATACTAAGAATTAAAGGCGTGAAGGGTGTTCAGGCGTATATGCTTAAAGAGGTGCAAAGCGTATACCGGATGCAGGGAGTTGAAATTGCAGATAAGCATATAGAAATCATTATTCGCCAAATGCTTCGAAGGGTTCAAATAGAAGACTCGTATGATACCCATATGCTTCCGGGTGAGCTTATTGATATTTTCCGTTTCGAGCGTGAGAACGAGGCTATTATCGAAGGCGGAGAGCAGCCTGCAGTAGCTAAGCGGAAGCTCTTAGGTATTACAAAAGCGAGCTTGGCAACTGATTCGTTCCTTTCTGCAGCATCGTTTCAAGAAACAACGCGTGTCTTAACTGATGCAGCAATAAAGGGGAAGGTTGACCCGCTTGTAGGCCTAAAGGAAAACGTGATTATAGGCAAGCTTATTCCGGCAGGCATTGGCCTTAAACGTTATAAAACAGTTGAAGTATATGAGACAGACTCCAATGCATAAGGCAGGAGGAGAACATGCAACGTAATATTCACAATAAAGACTGCAAGCTGTATCATACGCAGCAATGCGACCTTCTGAACATGGCAAGCTGTGATGAATGCATTGTTAATGGCAAGGATGATGACGCTGAGCTTATTAAGCATGATTTGGACATCCTTCTTGGGCTGCTTCCATCAGGCGGAGTATCCCCCTTGTTCGACACAGAAGAATGCGTTTTATGCAAGGGTGAAAAAAACAAGCGTTCTTGCTATGGTCTTATTGACTTGGGGCACGCTGAGCCTAAGCGCGAGAAGCGCTCAATAATAGGCTTAAAAGTGAGAGCGAGAGTTGGCTCGCTTCTGCCGGTGCAGTTAAGTGTTTGCAGAGCCTGCAAACGGCGTCTGCTTATTCTTGATTATTTGCCCATTGCGCTCCCTGTTGTAATTGGGCTTGCAGTTCTCTTGGTGTTTATGCTCCCAGGTGTAACTGCGTCACTTGAGCGCACAGCTACCATAATGCCGTTTGCGCTGTTTATTGTGTCGATTTTGCTTGCGAGTGTGCTTGGAAGCCTTTTTGCGCGCACACTTGGGGTTCGCTATGCCAAGTATACGTATTTGGATGTTTTTGAGCTGCCCCTTTTAAAAGAAATGAAGGAGAAGGGATGGTTTCCGCTTAATATGAGCGGGAAAAAGCCCAGGCTGATATTTGTTAGAAATCGTATGCGAATGGGTGTCGGCACAGGAACTCCTACGGATTCCACTTGCTAAAGCATTACGAAGCTTAGGCAAAAAGGCTTTGACAACATTCTTTACGGATGATAAAATACGCATGGTGCGCTTTGGGGGCACTTGGTTAGGTTGCGCTACAGCCCCTGAATATTACGCAAACAAGAATGCTTAAACGGAAGGAGAGCCTATGCCGGAGGACCTGTGCGAAAATGCAGTGGTTGGCACTAAACAGGTGCTTAGGGCCATACAGGAAGGCAAGCTTGAACGAATATACCTTGCAGAAGATGCTGATGCATTTTTGCAAAACAAGCTCCGCAGCATATGCTACGAATACGGTGTTGAGCTTGAGACAGTTCCATCTATGCGCGGGCTTGGCGAAGAATGCGGCATTGATGTAGGCGCTGCATGTGCAGGCGTACCTAAGCAAACGGGCTAAAAGCCCTCATTTTAAGGTGATTTCTCTTCGGGGGTTGCGGGGAGTTTTCTTAACAGATATATAAGGCGGCGTGCGCCGCAGGCACTTGTGCAGTTTTCAGCTTAGTTCTGTTTGCTGCTTATGAAAAATATTGGGAGGAAAATGAATGCCAACAATTAACCAGCTTGTTCGCAAGGGCAGAGAGCAGGTAAAGTATAAATCAAATGCGCCTATTCTCAAGCAATGTCCTCAGCGGCGGGGAGTATGCACTGCAGTGCGTACAATGACACCAAAGAAGCCCAACTCTGCACTTCGTAAGATTGCGCGCATCAGGCTTACAGACGGGCTTGAGGGTACAGCGTATATACCCGGTATAGGGCACAATCTGCAGGAGCACTCTGTTGTGCTTATCCGCGGCGGCCGTGTGAAGGATTTGCCGGGCGTCAGGTATCATATTATTCGCGGTGCGCTTGATACAGCAGGTGTTGCAAAGCGCATGCAGTCGCGTTCACTTTATGGCGCTAAGCGCCCGAAGAAATAGGAGGGAAATTATGCCAAGACGTGGATTTATACCAAAGCGTGAAGTGCTTCCCGACCCTATTTACGGAGGCGTGACTGTCACAAAGCTTATTAACCAGGTTATGCTCGATGGTAAGCGCGGCACAGCGCAGCAAGCCTGCTATGGTGCGTTTGAAATAATCCGTGAAAAAACCGGCCGCGAGCCGCTCGAAGTCTTTACGCAGGCGCTCGAAAACATAATGCCTGTGCTTGAAGTCAAGGCGCGCCGTGTAGGTGGTGCGACATACCAGGTTCCTATTGAAATCAGGCCTGAACGCAGGCAGACATTAGGGCTCCGCTGGCTCGTTGCATATGCTCGTAACCGAGGCGAACATACCATGATGCAGCGCCTTGCTGGCGAAATAATGGATGCAGCGAACCAATCAGGCAGCGCCTTCAAAAAGAAGGAAGACACCCATAAGATGGCGGAAGCAAACAAAGCGTTTGCCCATTACCGCTGGTAAGCCAAAAAAACTGCCGCGGGTACGGCAATGCCGTATCCGCGATATTTTGTATTAGCGCATATTTGCGCAACTACCCTTGGAGATAAATACCCGTTTATGCTTAAACACATTTGTAACTTTAATTTGAAAAGGGGGATGCTCCATGCCTAGGGAGACCTCCCTGGAAATGACCAGGAACATAGGCATTATGGCACATATCGACGCCGGCAAAACCACGACTACTGAGCGGATTCTGTTTTATACGGGCAAAATCACAAAAGTAGGCGAGGTGCATGAAGGCGCCGCAACTATGGATTTTATGGTTCAAGAGCAGGAGCGCGGCATTACGATAGGTTCTGCTGCTACAACTGCGTTTTGGCGCGACCATCGAATAAATATTATAGATACGCCCGGCCACGTTGACTTTACAGTTGAGGTCGAGCGCTCACTAAGAGTGCTTGACGGAGCAGTAGCAGTTTTTTGCGCAAAAGGCGGTGTTGAGCCGCAAAGTGAGACTGTCTGGCGTCAGGCTAATAAGTATGAAGTGCCGAGAATAGCCTATGTAAATAAAATGGATATAACAGGCGCTGACTTCCATAATGTTGTTAAAATGCTTGTTGAGCGCTTAGGCGCACATGCAATCCCAATCCAGCTTCCGATTGGTGCAGAAGGCCAGTTTCGGGGTATAATCGACCTCGTCAAAATGAAAGCTGAAGTATATTATGACGATATGGGAACAGATGTGCGCGAAGAAGAAATCCCAAAAGACATGCTCGAAAGCGCACAAAAATACCGCGCAAAGCTCGTTGAAGCAGTTGCTGAGCAAGATGAAGCATTGCTCGAAAAATACTTTTCAGGGCAGGAGTTTACAGCAGACGAAATCCGCGCCTGTTTGCGCCGCGCCACAATAGATAATACAGTTGTGCCTGTGTGCTGCGGCACCTCGTATCGCAATAAGGGTGTTCAGCTGCTCCTTGATGCAATTGTCGACTATTTGCCCTCGCCGCTTGATATTCCCCCGGCTCAGGCAATGAACCCAGAGACAGGCAGTGTAATTGTGGCTGAACCATCTGACACTGCGCCTTTTGCTGCGCTGGCTTTTAAAATTGTAACAGACCCATATGTTGGCAAGCTTGCTTTTTTCCGCGCATACAGCGGCTCGTTAAAAAGCGGCTCATATGTTTATAATGCGTCAAAAGGCAAGCGCGAACGCGTTGGCCGCATTTTGCTTATGCATGCTGGCGCTCGTTCTGAGGTAGATGAAGTATATGCAGGTGATATAGCAGCAATAGGCGGCTTTAAAGATACTGCAACAGGCGACACGCTTTGCGATGAGAAGCACCCTGTGCTTCTTGAATCTATGGATTTTCCGGACCCTGTTATTAAAGTAGCTATAGAGCCCAAAACAAAAGCAGGCCAGGATAAAATGACGCTTGCGCTTGTTAAGCTTGCAGAAGAAGACCCTACCTTTAAAACCTACACTGATTCAGAAACAGGCCAAACAATTATCGCAGGAATGGGCGAGCTGCATTTAGAAATCATCGTTGACCGCCTAATCCGTGAGTTCCGTGTAGAGGCTACTGTAGGCAAGCCCCAAGTAGCATATAGAGAAACAATAACAAAGACCTTTAAGGCTGAAGGCCGGTATGTACGCCAAACAGGCGGTCACGGCCAGTATGGCCACTGCATAGTTGCTTTCTCTCCGCGTGAACCAGGAGAAGGCTATTTATTTGAAGATAAAATCGTTGGCGGCGCAATACCCAAAGAGTATATCCCTGCAATAGATCAGGGCATACAGGAAGCTGCGCGCAGCGGTGCGCTTGGTGGGTTTGAGGTAGTTGATTTTAAGGCTGTTCTGCTCGATGGGAGCTTCCACGAGGTGGACTCTTCTGAGCTTGCTTTTAAAATTGCAGGCTCTCTTGCCTTCAAAGAAGCTGCTGTAAAAGCCGGCCCTGTGCTTCTTGAACCTATAATGAAGGTGGAAATCATACTTCCTGAGGAGTATATGGGTGATGTAATGGGCAATATCAGCAGCCGCAGGGGCAGGGTAGAGGGGATGGACGCACGCGGAAGTTCCCACGCAATCCATGCCATGTGCCCGCTTTCTGAAATGTTTGGCTATGCTACGGATCTCCGCTCAAGAACACAGGGCAGAGGGACGTTTACAATGCAGTTTGACCATTATTTTGAGGCACCGCCGAGTGTAACAAACCGTATAACGGGAAGAGGCTGAGTAACCGAGAAACCATAATTACCATAATCTGCAGGAGGAATATTCACAATGGCAAAGGCAAAATTTGAGCGCACGAAGCCGCATGTAAACATCGGCACGATT
>CAYWTY010000053.1:1918-12708 GCA_964461335.1 uncultured Oscillospiraceae bacterium | reverse complement strand
CGCATTCTCTAAAATGAAAAAGGAGCCGTAGCTTGTTACTGCTACAGCCCCTTTTTGTTTTTAATTGTTTTTAAGAGAAAGGCCAAGGCGCAGCTTAAAAGACACTTCCCCTTTTAAGCAAATTTCTCCACTATTGTGAATGTTGTGTCTATTAACAGCGCATATGAGTTATGCTATTGTTTAAGCAGCGCTTATTTTCTAAAGTCCGCATGTTGAAAAAGGGCGGTTTGAAATACAAGCTTTAAAGTAAATTGGAGGTAAGCTCATGAAATCTATAGTTTCAGCAGTTAAGGTACAGCCTCAGGGAATGGATTATGTGATTTTAGAAGCTGTAGAAAAGGCGCTTGAACAGCTTGGCGGTATAAAAAACCTTATTGAGCGCAAAAAGACTGTGCTTGTAAAACCGAATATTGCAAAGCCAGAGCCGCTTGACTATACAAACCCTGCTGTAACATGGGCAATTGCAAAGCTGTTTTCTGAATATGGCTGCAGGGTGCTGCTTGGGGAAGACCCCGCAATCCCTACAAGCGAAAGAGCTGCATATGAGCATTACGGCATGGCCGAAATAGCAAGGTCAGCAGGCGCAGAGCTTGTAAGCTTGCGCCATAGTGAGCATGTTGTTAAAAAGGTGCCTGAAGGCGGCTATTTTACTGAAATCCCAATTTCAAAATATGCGGCAGAGGCAGATTTAATTGTAAGTGCAGCAACAATGAAAAGCGCAAACATTACAACAGTTACGCTTGGGATGAAGAATATGAAGGGAGTTATAAGCCCGGAGTGGAAAAGAAAATTCCATACAGATGGGCTTAACCAGGGTATAGTTGATTTAAACAGAGTTTTACCGCCAGTGCTTACAGTGCTTGACTGCACATTTGGCAGGGATATGACTAAAAAGGTGAGCTACCCTATAGGCCTTATACTTGCTGGCTTAGATACAGTTGCAACTGACGCAGTCTGCAGCCGCATCATGGGCTTTGACGCAGGCGATGTAGAGCATTTGAGCCTTGCAAACAAGCTTGGCCTTGGCAATATAGACACGGATAAAATCGAAGTGGTTGGCCTTGAGCTTGAGGAGTTCATTGCAGATTTAAGGTGCAGCTTTACGTTTTCCAAACCACAGAATCCTTTTAAAATAGCCGAAGAAAGCAACGGGAAGATAGTAATTGTGCAGGGCAACCCGTGCAGCATATGCTTAAACGAGCTTGGAAACTCCTTGGCGCAGCTTAAAGACAGGTTAGATGAGTTCGAAAAGGTGACGATTTTTGTAGGCCCGAATGTTAACCCGGCTGAGTATAAAGATGCAGGCACTAAGGTTTTAATCGGAAGCTGTCTTAAGAAATTCGAAAACGACTATTTGTTTGTTGGGGGGTGCCCGCCAACTGAAGATACCTGGATTGCTGAAAAATGCGGCTCATTAAAGCAGGTTATGGAAGGTCTGCTCGACAAATAGAGCCTATTTTAACTTGTTATAAATTAACTTGCGGGGGATAGCAAAATGGATTATTCTTCTTGGCGCAACTACGGCTGCAGAGTTTTTGAGTATACGCATAGGGGCTATAAATTCATTACCCTTGAAAACAGCCTCCTTAAAGTTACAGTATTTGCTGATAAAGGCGCGGATATTTACGAAATAATCTACAAGCCTATGGATCTCGACTTCCTGTGGAAATCCCCAAACCAAATTCGCGAGGCAGGCAAGTATGCTCCAACTGCATATAACGACGAATGCACATATCTTGACAACTACTATGGCGGCTGGCAGGAGCTTTTGCCTGCTGGCGGGCCCGATATGTATAAAGGCGCACAGCTTGGGCTACATGGCGAAGTTTCTACAATCCCCTGGAGCTATACGGTTGTTGAAGATACGGAAAATACTGTTGCTGTTGAATTCACATGCTCTGCTGTGCGCACACCGTTTCATATTAAAAAACGCATCCGCTTAAACGCAGACTCGCTCTGTATTGACTTTAAAGAATGGCTCACGAATGAAGGTCATGAAGACATGGAGTTTTTATGGGCGCAGCACCCATCCTTTGGCAGCCCTTTTTTAGATGAAAGCTGCAGGCTTGACGTGCCTGCAACTGAATTTTCAACAAGCGACTTTTTTAATTCCGACTCTGCGCATTTTCCGCCTAAGTATTGCGGCAGTTGGCCAAAGAGCATAAATAAAAACAACGAACTCATAGATTTAAGCCTTATTCCTGAAAGAAGCAAGCCTTGTTCGGATATTTATTACTTAAAGGGGCTTAAAGAAGGTTGGTTTGCGCTTACAAATTCACGCCTAAAGCTTGGCATTGGCTTTTGCTACGACATAAACATCTTCCCGTATGTTACCTACTGGCAGGCATGCAACGGGAACCTCGGCTACCCGTGGTATGGACGCACTTACAATATAAGCGTAGAGTTTTGGAACAGCTATACTGATAGAATTCGTACAGCAAGGGCAAATGGCACAGCAAGGAACATTGCAGCAGGGGAAACCATAATAACCTCATATAAAACACTTGTATATACAGGCCTAAGCCGTGTTAGCCATATTTCTTTAGACGGGAATGTCAAATAGCATTTAAGGAGGCGCGTATGCAGGATTTTGTTTTTCAAAACGCAACCAAAATTATTTTCGGCAAAAATACGGAAGTTACAGTTGGTTATGAAGTTAAGGCATACAGCAAGAATATTCTACTTGTCCATTATGGGGATGAGTACATAAAGCGCTCAGGCCTCCTTGCGCGTGTAACAGACAGCCTTAAGTCGAGCGGGGTAAACTATACGGAGTTATGCGGAGTAGAGCCAAACCCGCTTTTGGGGCTTGTATATGAAGGCATAGCGCTTTCTTTGCAAAAGCATATTGATTTTATACTTGCACTTGGCGGAGGCAGCGTAATAGACACTGCAAAAGCAATTGCAGCAGGCGTACCCTTTGATGGTGATGTCTGGGATATGTTCTTGAAAAAGCGAAGCTGTAGAGAGGCGCTCCCTACAGGCGTAATTCTAACTATACCTGCAACAGGGAGCGAGTCGAGCCATGGCGCTGTAATAACAAACGAAAAGACTGGCTATAAGCTCGATGTAATTGATTTATGCTTAAGGCCGAAGTTCGCAATACTCAACCCTGAGCTTACATACACCCTTCCGCAATACCAGACCTTTTGCGGCGCAACGGATATAATGTCGCACGCAATGGAAAGATATTTCACGCCAGTAAAAAATGTCGACTTAACAGATAGGCTTGCTGAGGCGACTATAACATCTGTAATAAAAAACAGCCGCATCCTTTTAGAGGAGCCGCACAACTACAATGCAAGAGCTGAGATAATGTGGGCGTCAACGCTTGCGCATAACGACCTGCTCTCAACAGGGCGCATAGGGGATTGGGCATCGCACGGCATAGGCCTCGAGCTTAGCGCTATTTACAACACAACACATGGCGCTGCTCTTGCTGTTATTTTGCCTGCGTGGATGAAGTATGTGTATAAAACCGATGTAAACAGGTTTGCTCAATTTGCTAATAGAGTTTGGGGACTTGAGTACGACTTGGAGGACCTTGCGCGCACAGCACGCCTTGGCATATTGAGCTTCGAACTGTTCTTAAAAGAAATTAACATGCCCACACGCTTAAGTGACCTTGGCATAAAGAGCGACAGGTTTGAAGAAATGGCAGAAAAAGCGGTTGAGCGGGGCCCCATAGGTAACCTCAAGCGCTTAAATAAGGACGATATTATTGCAATACTGGCTCTTGCAGCTAGTTAAGCTAAAATGGGCGGCTATGTGTTATAGTAGTTTCTGTATTCGCGGGGAGTCATTTTTGTTTGCGCCTTGAACACCCTGTAAAAATACTTTGCATCGTTAAAGCCGGACAGCGCTGCTATATCGCCTATGTATGTATTGGTTGAGACTAAGAGCCGCTTTGCAATTTCTATTCTGCAAGCTTTAATATACTGTAACGGCGAAATGCCAAGCGTCTTTTTAAAGGTGCGCGCTAAATGCGAGGGGCTTACATAGGCAATTTTTGAAAGCTTTTCAACAGTGAGGTTTTCTTTTATATGGTCGTGAATATAGCATGTGCACCTGCCGATATAGTTCTGCTGCCTTGAGTCGGAGTCTGCAAAGTATCTCTGCATGTGCAGAAAGAAAGCCATAATATATGTATGTATAATATCTTTGCTGTGTAGCGCATTTTTTGTATGCTCAAGGTGGATTTGTTCAAAGAGCCACCTTATTACGCCATTGTTGTCGCACATTTCATAGGAGGTTTTAAGGGGAACTGTACAGGGCGCATTTATGCCTATGCAAATAATTTGCTGACGTTCGAGCATGTTTACATATTCTTGGTGGCGGACTCCTTTTGGGTAAACGATTAAATCATACTGTGCCTTTGTAATTTTTTTGCCTGGCACATCTATGCGCATTTTCCCGTCTAAAATAAAGATATATTCTGTAAAATCGTGCGAGTGGCGGTTGAAGTTCCAAGTTGTGCTGGTTTCATTTATCTTCTCACAAAAGACCATCTTAGCTTTGCTTATATCCGTGCTGCTAAGATGCTCCAAAATAAGCTTATAGTCGTTGTTTAAGCTGTTTTGTGTATACTCCATAGCCCTGCCCTGTTTACTGCGGTTTAATCAATGAGCCCAAGCTTCAGCAAGTGCCTAAATTGCATAAGCTTACAATAAACTGCTGCATACACTGTTAAATACCTATTATATTATAACATAGACCGAACAAGTATAATATATACAAACTAAGAGCGCATAGCTATAAAAAGCTGTAGCGTGTTTGCCTAGAGCTTAAAGCATCTTTATTAAAGTTTTAACGAAGAAGCATGTGTTTGTGTTTTATCCGCCTATTGATACATCAAGCCCTTGTGAACTTAGAAGTTCATATATGCGCTGCACATTTTCGCTGTTTATTTCTGCACCTGATTTAAAAGGGTAGAGTTTGCCTATGCGCTCACATTTTGACTCGCCCATTGAATGATACGGCAACAAATCCACCCTAGTAACTCCAGGCAGCTTTGCCTTTATATAGCGTGCTAAGGCAAGCGCATTTTCAAGAGAATCGTTAAACTCAGGTATTACAGGGTAGCGGATGATCATTTCTTCAACAAGAGGAGCTGCCTTGCTTGCGTTTTCTAAAATGAGCGCATTGAAAACGCCTGTTTTTTCTTTGTGCAGCTTAGAATCCATATTTTTAATATCATAGAGAAGCAAATCAACATATTCAAGTATCTTTGAAAACGGCTCCCAAGGAGAATATCCGCATGTTTCCACAGCCGTATGTATGCCCGCTTTGCGGCAGCCCTTTAAGATTTCTAAAGCAAAGTTGTGCTGCATGCTCATTTCGCCGCCGCTTAAAGTTACGCCGCCGCCGGAATTATCATAAAATACTTTGTCGCGCTTAACAATTTCAACAACCTCAGCTGCAGACATTCGCTTTCCGTATTGTATGCGCGCTTCGTTATAGCAAACATCAACGCATTTCATGCAGCCTGTGCAGTTTTTAAAGTCAAGCCTTCCCTGTTCTCTAAAAAGGCTGCCGTTTGGGCAAATATCCGCGCATTTCATACAGGCGACGCATTTTTCCTTAAAAAAGCCGACTTGCGCTCTAAGCTGCTGGGATTCCGGGTTTGCACACCATTCGCATTTAAGCGGGCAGCCCTTTAAAAACACGACTGTGCGTATACCCTTGCCGTCATGTACGGAAAACCGTTCTATATCTAGCACTGTGCCAATAAGAGCAGGGCTATTTTCTTCAACCTTGTTCATTCAAACTCCGACATTTAAAAGTTGTGCTCTGTTCTTCGCATATACTCATCCTGCTGTGCCTTTGCAAGCTGCACAAAGTATACAGTAAGCCCGCCAAGCCGAACACGCAGCGACATATACTGTTCGGGGTTTTGCTGCGCCTTTTTTAGCGTTTCTAAATCAACCTTTGTAATCGTCATAATGTTCCCGCCAAGCTCCCGGAAGGACTGAATAAAGGCTGAAAGAATCAGTTTGCATTCATCCTTTGAAGTTTTGTTAAAACTTACTCGCAGGTCAATCGGGCAGCCGCTATTTAGGCGGGATAAATCCACCTTTGTGGAGGAGAGCACTACTGCAGTCGGCCCCTCTTGGTCGCGCCCTACTGCTGGTGAATAGTTGCTTGAAAACGGCTCATGCGCAAACCTGCCGTCAAATGATGCCCACGCCTGCCTGCCAAAGCGCGGGTAGTTTTCAAATGTTGCAACGCCTGCGGAAACAGTGAGCCAATCGACAGATTTATTCCAATAATCCGCCCTGTTGCAAAAGTCGTTCATAAAGCGGGTGAGAATTGCATCTGCTTCTGGGTTATCATTTCCGTACTTGGGGGTTCTGTTAAGGCAATACTGGCGCAGTTCTTCATTACCCTTCCAGTTGTCTTTTAGAATTACTGCAACATCAGAAAGTGTGACTTTCTTTTCATCATATACGAGCTTTTTTATAGCGCTTAGCGAGTCTATGCAGTGGGCGAGCCCTGTTGCAAAAAGCGAATATATTCTGTACCTTGCTCCACGGTTTGTCAAATCCCTCCCGTTTGCTATACAATCCTCAACAAGTGCGCTAAGAAACGGCTCAGGTGCTATTTGATGGACCTTATCATAATATTTCATTTTATTATTTACTGCATTGTCAATGCGAAAGCGCACCTGCTCAAAATACGCCTTGTAGAAGTCATCAAAGGTTTTTAGGGTTTCAAGATTATTGCCTGTATCAATGCCAATCTTTCGCCCTGTAACATAGGAGCAGCCATTGTTAAAGAGCGCCTCCATGCAAGGCATAACTTCGATATGCCCATAGCTGTATTCGGTTCTGCCATAAACAAGCACCTCCCAGCAGCCATCGCTTGCATAGTCAAATGCATCTTCTTTAGGTATGTTAAGCCGCTCCGTCATCCCTTTGATAATGACTTCGTCATTAAAGAGCACAGGCTGCGCTCCTCCTTCGCAAAGCTCGCCGCCTACGAAATTAAGGAAGTCCCTAGGCGTAATGTCACTTAAGCGGCCGCTTATCATTGGCGATACAAGCTCAAGCTCATTAAGCGTTTCAATGAACAAATAGCTTAGTTCATTTGTCGCATCAGTACCATCAGGCTTAAGGCCGCCTACTGTCGCACTTTGGAGCCAATGGTTTGCGGATTGGCCGAAGTTGTATTCAGCATCGTTTTCCATGTCAAAGGTTGTAGTAGGTTCGTTTGGGTCGCCCCCTTGCGACCAGTCGCCTTCAGACATATGGTTTTCCATATGCTCGCTTCTAAACTGAGTGCGTTCGTTGAATTTTATAAGGAAAGAGCCTATAAGGTCTTTAGCTTCTTGCCTTGTGAGCTTGCCCTCGTTAAAATCCTTTTCATAGTAGGGCCACAAGTACTGGTCTATTCGCCCAAGCGGAGTATATGAAAGAGTGCTGTGCAAGAGCATATGCACAAACCACACGCTTTGGAGCGCCTCGTGAAACGACTCTGCAGGTTCGTTTGGAACCTTTGCGCAAATGCGGCTAAGCTCTATAAGTTCGCTGCGCCTTGTGCAATCCTCCTCTAATTGTGCGCATTCTCTCGCAAGCGCCTCATACCTTTTTGATAAAGCGATTGCTGCATTGAGCGTATGGCGCATAGAAGAAAGAAAATCAATAACCTTAGGGTTAGCTTCGAGTTTAAGCTTTTGGTCTATTTCATTTATTATGCCTATGTAGCCTTTTTCAAGGAGCTTCTTGTAGTAGGGCATATGGTGCCCCCAAACCGACTTCCTGTCTAAAGAAAATGCAGCAAAATACTCTGCTTCTTCATCCGTTTCATATTTTGGGAAGGTGTGACCAAAGCCGACTGAGGACATTGTCGCAAGGCCTACAATCAGCTCATGAGGTTTAATCTCTAAAGGCATTTCCATGCACACCTTTTCAAACGCAAGCGCCTTGCGCATGGAAATCGACTTGCGTTCAACCCCCGGCCTATTTAAAATTGTAAGGTCGTCGCCCCACCACTCCTTTTTTACGAAGAAGCCATGAAACAACTGCTCTTTTAGCAACTTCAATCTGGTTGAAGAAATGCTGCTCATTTTATACTCCTTTTTTACCAAAATCCACATGCCTGTATTAAGGCAGTACTATTACTAGTATAGCTTACCACGGCAGGGTTTTCATGCAGAACCCAAATTTCTGCTTTTAGGGTGGACATTTCATGCATATCATTAATAAAGTACTGACAAAATGATAAAGATGTGATATATTTATGTTGCTGAAAAACTTATGCGAACTGGTTAAAAACGTACAGTTTTGCCTAACAGGCACATTATACCAACGGAAAAATAGCAGTTGGTTAAAGTGGTCATTTATGCTAATCAAAAGCTTTCAAGCAACATAGAGAAACATAGCGCTTAATGCAAATAAAGGCAGAAAAACGACGGTATGTGACGTAATATGTTTACAACTGCGCGGGCTATGCGCCTTAACCCCAAAAAATGCTTAGCGGAAAACATCCGCTTGAGCGGAGTATTGTAGCCTTGTACTGCTTTGACTAAGTTTTGGTGGTTTAGCCAAAAGTTTATAGTCATGCTGCAAAAGTTGGGAATACTGTAATTGTTGCCTAAACGTAAGAATATCCGGAGGGCGGCCATGGAAGAAACTATCCTTCAAATGCAAAATATAACCAAAAATTTTCCTGGCGTACGCGCGCTCGATGGTGTGACTATTTCAGTTCGCCGCGGCGACATTCACGCTATCTGCGGGGAAAACGGCGCAGGCAAATCCACCTTGATGAAGGTGCTCTCAGGAATTCACCCATATGGCTCGTATGAGGGCAAGATCATATATATGGGCAATGAAATGAACTTTAAGAATATAAAAGAATCCGAAAGTGCAGGCATTGTCATAATCCACCAGGAGCTGACCATGATACCTGAACTCTCCATTACCGAAAATATCTTTATGGGCAACGAAATAATTAAGCGCGGCCTGATTGACAGAGAAAAGTCACGCCGCGTAGCTCAGGAGCTGCTTGAGCGCGTTGGGCTTAACTTTGACCCAAATACGCAGGTTAAACACCTTGGGGTCGGCCAGCAGCAGCTTGTTGAAATTGCTAAAGCACTTTCTAAAAATGTTAAACTGCTAATTCTTGATGAACCAACATCTGCCTTAAATGAGGCAGATACTGCAAACCTGTTCAAGCTTATGCGCGACTTAAAAAGCAGGGATATTACCTGTATAATGATTTCGCACAAGCTCAATGAAATTGCAGAAATCTCCGATGTTGTAACTGTGCTTCGCGATGGCCGCACTGTTGAGACTTTCTCAGTTGAAGAGGGGCATGTTGACGAAAAGCGCATAATCCGCTCTATGGTCGGCCGCTCTATGGAAAACCGCTATCCCCCTCACGAGCCAAAGCCAGGTGAAGTAATTTTCGAGGTTGACAACTGGTGCGTAGAAGACCCTAATATTCCTGGGAGAATGGTGTGCAAAAAGTCAAACTTCTATGTGCGCGCAGGCGAAATAGTAGGCTTTGCAGGGCTTATGGGTGCAGGGAGAACAGAGCTTATGCGCTCAATCTTCGGCCAAAACTACGGCTCTTTTGTTTGCGGCTCAATAAAGATAAAGGGTAAACAGGTTAAGATTAGCTCAGTTGCAGATGCAATTAAACACGGCATTGCCTATATCCCTGAAGACCGCAAAAACTTCGGCCTAAACCTTATTGACTCTGTACGCAAGACCTGTGTTAGCGCAAACCTTAAGGCAATAACACGGGGCTGGTTTCTTGATTTGGATAAAGAACGTCAGGCTGCGGAAAGGCAGCGCGAGGCGCTCGGTATTAAAACATACAGTGTTGATGCATGCGTTAACACGCTCTCAGGCGGTAACCAGCAAAAGGTCGTTGTCGCCAAGTGGATGTTCACAGAGCCTGATGTGCTTATTTTAGATGAACCTACGCGAGGCATTGATGTTGGCGCAAAATACGAGATCCACCGCCTCATAAATGAACTAGCAGACCAGGGGAAAGCAGTTATTATTGTTTCTTCGGAGCTTCCTGAGCTGCTTGGTATGTCTGATAGGATTTATACGCTTTTTGAAGGCAGCATAACGGGTATGCTTGAGCGCAGTGAGGCTGACCAAGAGAAGCTTATGCAAATGATGATTAACACCCAAGACGCTAACTCCACATTAGAAGCGGACGCAAACGTATAAGGAAGGGACGCATCATGAAACTCATCAAACAAATCTTGGGCACTGAATTTCGTCAGTTCACAATGGTTATCGCGCTTGTTGTTCTAATTATAATCTTTAATATCGCAACAGGGGGGAAGGTAGTGACCCCCTCAAACTTCCAAAACCTGCTCTCAGGCAATGCCTATGTGCTTGTGCTTGCAATAGGTATGCTCATGGTTATTGTTATTGGGCAAATCGACTTATCCGTAGGTTCAGTTGCAGGCTTTTCAGGTATGGTTATGGCGCTTGCTGCTCGGAATTTTAGCCTGCCGTGGTGGGTTGCAGCGCTTATTGGCTTAGCAGTAGGCGCTGTTGCAGGCGCGTGGCAGGGGTTTTGGCTTGCAAGGCTTAATATCCCTGGTTTTATTACAACCTTGGGCGGAATGATGATTTTTCGCGGCGGCGTAATTTGGATTTCAAAATCAATCTCAGTGCCTGCGCCTGAGGAGCTTAAAATCATAGGCGCCGGGTACCTGCCTGATTGGGGCCCGAATACAGGGCTTAACAACTCTACGCTTCTGCTTGGGGTTCTTGCGATTGCTGCATTTACATGGTCACAGCTGCATAGACGCAACCGCACAGCAA
>CAYWTY010000053.1:0-1908 GCA_964461335.1 uncultured Oscillospiraceae bacterium | reverse complement strand
CTTACCGGGAAGAAGGAGTTGCTTTGGCCTGTGCTTGTACGAATTGTGCTTGTAGGGCTTGTTATTGGCTATATTACATGGCTTTACAGCTCAGGGAGGCCAGGTACATCTTTCCCAGTACCAGGGCTTATACTCGTTGTGCTTGTAATCATCTACCATATCATTACGCAGCGTACCAGGTTTGGCCGCCATATATATGCAGTTGGCGGCAACAAAAGCGCAGCTACGCTTTCTGGCGTAAACGTCAGAAGAACATATTTTCTCACTATGCTCAATATGTCCTTCCTTGCAGCATTAGCTGGTATAATCTTCGTTGGCCGCTCTGTTGCAGCAGGGCCATCGGATGGCACAGGCTGGGAGCTTGATGCAGTCGCCTCAGTCTTTATTGGCGGAGCAGCTGTTTCAGGCGGCATTGGCACAGTTATTGCAACTATGGTAGGCGGTATGGTTATGGCTGTTCTAAACAATGGGCTGCAGCTGCTTGGAGTTGGCGCAGATCGCACCCAGGTTATAAAGGGCTTTGTGCTGTTAGCTGCTGTTGTCTTTGACGTATACAACAAGCAGCGCGGCCGCGGCTCAATTACAGGCAGGCTCTTCCCCTCAAGGGAAGAACAAGCCAGCCCCAAAGAAGGCAACCCTGCTTAAAGCAGCCCCTGACACGCTTAAAGCAGAGCCTTATATAGTCGAAAGACGTAAAAAAACAGGAGGGTAAAATGGTATCCAAAAAAAGAATGACTCTTCTCGTAACTGCTCTTCTCATTGTGGCAATGCTCTTTGCAGCCTGCGCTGCACCAGCGCCTGCACCAGCGCCTGCACCAGCGCCTGAAGCGCCTGCACCTGCTCCAGAAGCGCCTGCACCAGCACCTGAAGCGCCGGCAGAAGGCTTCCCTGCTGACTCTGTTATAGGCGTTGCCCTGCCTTGGCTTGGCACCCAAAACTGGGCAGAGGGGAACGACATGTTCAAGGCAGAATTAGAGGCTGCTGGTTTTAAGCCGCTTGTACAGCATGCTGACAACAAAGTCCCCCAACAGCAGCAGCAAATCGAGTCAATGGTTCAAAACGGTGCAAAGGTTATTGTTGTTGCGCCAATTGACGGCTCTCAACTTGGTGCTGTGCTTGAAGATGCAGCAGCAGCAGGCGTAAAGATAATCGCCTATGACCGCCTTTTGGAAAACACTACTGCGATTGACTGCGTTGTACAATTTGGCAGCGTAAGAATCGGCGAGCTCCAAGGGCAGGCGCTGCTCGACGGCCTTGCAAAGATGAAGGGCGCGGGCCCCTACAACATCGAGCTCTTCGGCGGCGGCCCAGCAGACCCCAATGCTCCGAACTTCTTCAAGGGCGCAATGAAAATACTCCAGCCAAAAATCGACGATGGCACACTAACAGTTGTTTCAGGGCAGACAGCGTTTGAACAGTGTGCAACACTTGACTGGGATGCATCAAAAGCGCAAGCACGTATGGATACGCTGCTTTCCGGCTTCTATACGGATAAAAAGATTGACGGCGTGCTCTCCCCCAATGACGCAATTGCACGCAATATCATTACCTCCTGCCTAAACGCAAAACAGGAGCAACCCGCAATTTCAGGCCTTGACGCTGAGAACGAGTCGATTAAGTGGATTTGGGAAGGCAAGCAGTATTCAACAGTTGATAAGCCGACTGCTATTCTCGTAGGCAAAACTATGGAGATAATAAAGCTCATGCAGGCAGGCACCCCACTTCCCGCGTTTGACAACAACGTAAACAATGGCAAGAGGGATGTCGGCATTTATGAGCTTACACCAGTCATTGTTACAAAGGAAAACGCAAAGGAAGTTTATGCAAACGACCCGAGCCGGCTTGAAATCCTTAAATAAGCAGAGTACAGGCTTTAGTTAAAAGCTGTAAGCCAAGATTAGTCAAAAC
>CAYWTY010000052.1:0-12853 GCA_964461335.1 uncultured Oscillospiraceae bacterium | reverse complement strand
CTCCCCGTTGCTCTTGGTCTACCGCTCTACCCCAACTATTGACATAGAGCCTCTTAAGCTTTGCAAAACGCGGCAACCCATTTTTATAAACCATTTTGGGAGAACCCTGAATCAACGGCAATGCGTAATCAACAAAGGCAGGCAAAATGTTGTTGCCCTCAGCGTTAATCCATTCGGCAGGCAGCTTTTTCTCAGCATTTGCAACATCTGTAAGCTCCATGAGCTTTATTTTACATTCGTATTCGTCTTGTTCATTGCTTGAACGCTCAAAGCCAATCATCTTATCAGTAACACCAGAAATAGCATATTCTACAGCTGTTTTGCCTGCAAGGAACGATTCTTGCACATCTACCTCTGAGGCGCAATGTGCGGCGCAGCGCTGTAGCAGTGAGAATTCAATGCCGCGCACTTTAGCGCCGGTTTTTTCTTTAAGTATATCGGCGAGCATAGCAGCGAGACCGCCTAGCTGTTTATGCCCAAACGCATCTGTTTTCAAATCACCAGCTCCCATTTGGGCAATCAACTTGCCGTTTGCATCATGGATACCTTCGGATACGGCAATAATGCATTTACCCGATTCAGCATAGATCTTTTGCACATCGTGAACAAAACTCTCCATATCGAATACACACTCAGGAACATAGATTAAATCAGGTCCCATGCCAAAATGCGAAGCGATTGAGGATGCTGCAGTCAGCCAACCTGCATGCCTGCCCATAATCTCAAGAACGCATATCATTCCAGCATCATAAACGCGCGCATCAAGGTAGAGCTCCATACAGCTAGTTGCTATATACTTTGCAGCCGATGGGTACCCAGGGCAATGGTCAGTCCCCCAAAGGTCATTATCAATAGTTTTTGGGACGCCCATTATCCTGCAGGAATACCCGACCTTTTGCATATACTTGGATATTTTATTGCACGTATCCATCGAGTCGTTTCCGCCATTATAGAAAAAGTACCTGATATTATACTTCTTAAAAACTTCAAGAATGCGCCTATAGTCAGAATCGTCTGCCTCGCTATCCTTAAGTTTATATCGACATGAACCAAGGGCTGAAGAAGGGGTATGCAGTAATAATTCGAGCTCAGCAGGGTCTTCCTTCTCCATATCATAAAGCACATCATTTATAATCCCTAATATTCCATGTGCCGCACCATAAACCTTTGTTATAACCTGACTATCCAGTGCAGTACGTATTACACCATATGCACTTGCATTTATAACGGAAGTTGGGCCTCCTGATTGGCCGATAACACATGCGCCTTTTAAAACCTCACTCATTAACGAGTACCTCCAGTATGATATAATAAAATAATATGCTACGACTATACTTTATTTTGTGTAATTTCGCAAATGCTATGTATGCGAGCCAATGCAATGGGAATGTATACGCTATTTTGGGAAAAACCTAACACCTAACTCTGGTGCAACACGAGTCTTTAATGTAAAATGTATAACGGAAGTTAAAGGAAGGCTCGGAAGGAACTTTATGTTTGGATATATTGTGCCATACAAACCAGAATTAACTTTACGCGAGCTTTCGCTGTATCGCGCATGGTACTGTGGCCTTTGCAAGGCGCTCCGCAACACTTATGGGCAGCTTCCCAGGTTAGTTTTGGGTTACGATTGTACATTTCTTGCGCTCTTGCTTGCCGGTTTAGAGGGGGATGTGCAACCCTGCAAACTGGGTAAATGCGGGTATAAACCCTTTAGGAAAGGGTTAAATGTAGCACAGCCGTGTTCAGCCCTTGATTATAGCGCAGATATGAATATCCTACTGTTTTGGTTTAAGCTAAGCGACAATTGGCGGGATGAGCGCAAGGTGCTTGCACTTGTTGGTAGAGCAGCTCTTTACTTTGCAGTATTGAAAGCAAAAATACGCCAACCTGAAGCAGTAAAAGCTATAACAGAAGGCATTACAGCTTTATCAGTAATAGAAAACGAAAATGAGACATCTATTGATAAGGCTGCTGACGCTTTTGCTCTACTCCTTTCAAAAATCGCATGCAGCTATCCTAACCTTCCCAAAGAGCAAACACAGGCACTTTTTTGGTTATCTTATAATTTGGGTAGATGGATATACCTTGCAGATGCTTGGGAGGACAGAGAAAAAGATAAAATAAAAGGAGTCTACAATGTTTTCCTATCAGCTAAAGCAAGTAAGGAGCATGCAGCCTTTTTGCTGTACGCTTCGCTACACGAAATGGAAAAAGCCTATGATTTACTCGACATTAAAGCTAACCGCGGTTTACTTAATAATATAGTATATCAAGGATGCAGGGAACGCACGAGGCAGATACTAGAAGGAGTTAAGAATGAATCCTTATAAAACTCTTGGTGTGAGCGAAGGTGCCACACAGGAAGAAATTCGGGCTGCATACCTTGACCTAGTGAAAAAGTATCATCCTGATAAATATGCAGATAACCCTCTTAAGGAACTAGCAAACGAAAAGCTTAAAGAAATTAATACAGCTTATGAACAATTGAGCAAAAGGAATGATGCCAGCCGATCTTCAACCAATTGGGAGGATACATTTGGCGGTGCATATTCCGGCTCGGGAAGCTCATATTCAGGGCCTGAAGCAGCTGAATTTATTCGCGCACGTACTTTTATTAGCCAGAACAATCTAGAAGCTGCAAAACAGATACTGGAAGGAATATCAACACGTAATGCGGAATGGTACTATTTATTCGGTATAATTTACTTGCGGCAAGGCTGGTATGATAAAGCGCGTGAATACCTTTCCCGCGCATACGAAAAAGAACCCGGGAATCCAGAATACAGAAATGCTTATGCTGCAATTAAAAATGCAGGGAATCCGTTCGGAAGGAATTCAACAAGAGGATATTCCGGAGGGTATAATGAAGGCTGTACAGGTTGTGATATATGCACATCGCTTTTATGTGCTGACTGCTGTTGCAGTATGATGGGTGGTCGTATGTGTTGTTAAAGGAAAAGGCAGCAAATCCGCGAAGGTTCCCGCTCACTACTCGCTTAACGCTTGGTGCAATGACTTCAGCGCTTACTCTGCTTTGCCTATATCTTGCAGCTATTATGCCTGTTGGCAGAATACCACTATATTTCGCTTCATCCATATTTATTTATGCGCTAACATGCGAGGGCGCATATATCCTTGCTTTAGTCTCATATGCTGCAAGCACCTCGCTTGCGCTGCTCTTATTACCGGTTAAACTGCCTGCTATCCTTTATGTTTTATTGCTGGGCCATTATGGAATATTCCGCACTATACTTGAAGTCCGCCTCTCAAGCAGGGCATTGAAAATGCTCATAAAGGTACTTTATTGCGATATTTGGCTTGTACTTGGAATATATCTGGCGCAATTCTATAGCGGTTTTGCAATCCATATTCCAGACTGGCTGCCTCTATGGTTGTTTGTCCTTTTTGCTCAACTTGCAATTGTGTTTTTCGATCTTTTCTATGGTGCAAGCATTGCTCTTTATAATGCTCGAATTCGGCGTCTGATTTTACCGAGAAGATAATACTGGCATTTTATAGCGCTTTTACAGGGGCGCTTATTTTGCCTGCTTCAAGTTCATTGTTAATACTGCTCAGAGTGGGAATGATAAGAGTGATTAATTAACCGTATAATATGTAAGGAGGCTGGGCATTGTGCAATGAACTCACGAAAGAATAAATCAGTATGCCCAAAAAAACTATTAAAGCGACTTCTTTTTGGAGGTCTGTTGCTTTGCCTTTCGTTCTTGCTTTTTGGGGCAATTTATGTGTTTCGAATGAATGCATGGCTAAATTTCGATGCACAGCGCATACTTGGCGCTCCTAATTCATTGCTTATATATGACGCAAAGGGAGAGCAAGTGAGCTGCCTTTCAGCAGGAGAAACGCGTATTTCGATATCTTTAGAGCAAGTGCCTTTACATGTTCGGCATGCATTTATTTCTGCAGAAGATGCGCGCTTTTATGAGCATATTGGCGTGGACTTTATTAGAATCCTTGGGGCAGCCTGGGAGGACATTAAGGCAGGCAGCTATGTGCAGGGCGCTTCTACAATTAACCAGCAGCTTGTTAAGCTTAGCCACCTAAGTTCCAAAAAAGTTATGTCACGAAAGCTTGAAGAGGCAATCCTTGCTTACCAGATGGAGCAGCAGTTTTCAAAGGACGAAATTCTTGAAATGTATCTTAACTACATATACTTTGGCGGCGGCTTTTATGGTATTGAAGCTGCTGCCAAAGGTTATTTCGGCGTAAGTACAGATAAGCTCACTGTGTCTCAGGGTGCTTTACTTGCAGGTATAGTTAATGCACCTTCACGCATTGCGCCGCACATTAATATGGAAGCCAGCATACAAAGGCGAAATCGAGTCTTGCAACTTATGCAGGAATATGGCTATGTAGATGATGCAACCTGTACTAAAGCCCAATCCGAAGAAGTTGTTCTAAATAACAACCTAAAAAGAGATATACGTGGTTACTATATCGACCTCGCACTTGAAGAAGCTTGCTCTATAATGGACGTTTCTATGTCTGAGCTATTGATAGGCGGGTATCGGATTCATACGGCTATGGACAGCGAACTCCAAACCCACTGTGAGAAGGTTCTACTAAAAGACGAACTGTTTCCGGAAAATGCAAAGGATGTCCAGGCGGCTCTGGTTGTTATTGATGTTAATACAGGAGGCGTTGCAGCTCTTATGGGTGGAAGAGAAAACACCGGTGCGTTATCATTCAACAGAGCTGTTCGTATCAGAAGACAACCCGGGTCTGTAATTAAGCCTATAATCGTGTATGCGCCTGCACTAGAGGATTATCATTATACTACTGTTAATATGCTCCTTGATGAAGAAACAGATTTTAACGGTTATCAGCCAGACAATTACGGCAGGCGTTACCATGGATGGGTTACCTTAAGAGATGCAGTTACTCACTCTCTGAATATTCCTTCTGTAAAGGTATTTTCCGATATAGGTGTTGAAACAGGGAAGCGTTTTGCAAATAAGGTCGGAATCACTTTTGATGAGCGTGATGAAGGCCTTACCCTCGCATTAGGTGGGTTCACATATGGTGTATCTCCATTTCAAATAGCAGGCGCATACTCAGCCTTTGCTTCAGGCGGGGTATATTCTTCTCCGTCGCTAATACGCACTGTAACCGACAGCAAAGGGAATATCCTCCACACATATAAGCCGGAATGCAACCGTGTTATGAGTAAATCAAATGCCTACATCCTTACAGATATGCTCAAAAGTGTAATTGAAGACGGCACCGGGCATAGGTTAGGAGACCTTCACCTTACCCTTGCAGGTAAAACAGGAACAACGGGCGAGGGGGAGGGGAACCGCGATGCATGGATGGTCTCGTATAACAGAGAATACTCTGTTGCTGTCTGGATGGGGTATGATGATTCTACCGGTGGCCGAACTCTACCAAAAGGTACAACCGGCGGAACATACCCGGCAATGATTCTTTCTGAGATATTCTCAAAGCTTTATGAGACGAAGCCTGCGCCAGAATTTGTTATGCCTGAAGGAGTAGTAGAAGTTCAGTTGGACTCACGAACGCTTAAAGATGAGCATGTGCCAGTGCTAGCAAGTGCGCTCACCCCATCGTATTCACTTGTACGTGAGGTTTTTGCAGCAGGAACGGAACCAAGCAACATAAGCAGTTACTGGGTTGTCCCTGCTCCTCCTGCTGAGTTTACTTGTGTTCTTGATTCGAATGGGATGCCTGAAATATCATTCCAACCTGTTGAAGACTTTGTAAATTATAGGTTGTATCGCGAAGATAAAACTCGAAACATTGCCTATCTTGGCGAATGGCTCGGCAGTAATGGCACAGTTCGGCATTTAGATAAGAGTATAAGGCCAGGCGAGGTGTATAGTTATTATGTAATACCTGTGCATCCAGAGCTTAAGATAGGCGGAAAACAGGTTGTAGGGCCAAGTTCAAAGAGGATTGAGTTGAGCGTACCTTCAAATCCGTTTGTAGCTGGTTTGTTAGTGCATTAACTTTTCAACACAATATGAGTTTATTCGCATTTTAACTTGCGGCAAAACTCTATATCATATATACTGTTGGAGAATATATAAATGGGGGAGCGCTGAGGGCGCCATAGCATAGAAAATGAAAGAACAAATAAGCCTTAACCTAGGACATATAGCAAGCGAAATGCAACCTCGTTCAATGGCAGCCCGAGATTGGGTGTTTCAGGTTTTACGTGCTGCTATTGTTAGGGGAGTTTTGCCTGGCGGAATGCCCTTGAGGCAGGACGAAATCTCTACTGCTTTAAGTGTAAGCCATATACCGGTACGCGAGGCATTCAGGCAGCTTGAGGCACAGGGGCTGGTACGCATTTACCCAAATAGGGGCGCATTAGTTACAAAGCTTACTCTTGAAGAAATGGAAGATATCATGGACGTACGCGCTCTGCTAGAAGTTGGTGCATTGCGTGAGGCAATCCCCATTATGACTATAGAGACAATTGAGACAGCGCAGGCAGTTATTGATGAAGCTCACGAAGAAAAAGAACCGAAACGCCTTGAAGAGCTTAACTCATGCTTCCATTTTACACTTTACGAGCCTTTGCAGAACCAAATGCTATTTCGTCTTATAGAACAAATGCATGCAAATGTAGATAGATACATCCGGGTTTATTATAGCGAACCTGAATATCATGCAGTCTCAAAGAAACAACATGCGCAACTGCTTGAGGCTTGCAGGGAACATAATGTTGAACTCGCCTGCGCTATCCTCCATGAGCATATCTGCAGCACAAAAGCAATCCTAGAGCCCCGAATTAAAGAATAGCTTTTTTATCTTTATTTAGAAACGTCTGCAAGTTCTTTGCTTGCAGCGTTTTTTTATGTGAATTTTGCTAATCTGCTTGATTTTTACACAATGTTGGCATACACTATATCGTAGGGCGGTATACCGCGGCACGTAATAGCGCTAAACAATTATGTGAGGTGAAGGATGGATAGTGTAGTACTTACGGAAGCAGTGTTTTATATACTAATTTCTCTATATAAACCGATGCACGGATATGGGATTATGCAAAACGCACTTACCCTTAGCAAGGGAAGAGTAAATCTAGCAGCAGGGACCTTGTATGGCGCAATAAGCTCTTTGCTTGAAAAGGGTTGGATACAAGCTTTGCCTAATGATGAAAGTTCAAGAAAAAAGGAATATAAAATAACCAGACTTGGTGATTATGCAGTAAATTTGGAGCTTAAGAGGCTACAAGAGCTCCTGGAAAATGGTCAAAGCGTAATACAAGGAGAAATGCCATGAAGCAAAAAATCCGAAAATTATTTACTGTAGCTGGATATGAAAAAGAAGAAAAATGGCTTAATGAAATGTCCTCTATAGGAATGCATCTTGTTGATATAAACGGCTTCTCCAAATATACCTTCGAGGAAGGGCTTCCCGGTGAATACATCTATCGCCTTGAATTGCTTGAGAATATGCCCAAGCATCCTCAAAGCAAAGCATACATAGGCTTCATGGAGGATATGGGTGTTGAGTATGTTGCATCCGTTTTCAGGTGGGTATACTTTAGAAAGAGAACCTCAGAAGGGCCGTTCAATCTATATTCAGATTTAGGCTCAAAGCTCAGCCACATTAAGCGTATTAATCTATTGGGCAATGCTGTTGCTGCTGCAAATATTGTCATTGGAGTTGCAAATGAAATCATAGCAATAAAAGGGATACTTGAGCACAGGGCTATTTCAGGCTTCAATCTTTTATCGGGAGCTTTAAGCATTGCAATTGCTTTGCTTATATTCTTTATTTTAAAGCCGCTGCGCAAGAAGCAAAGAGCGCTTCAAAAAGAAAGCCTTATTCGCGAATAAAACTATCTATTTATAAACCACATCGAAACTGCAAGCTTATTTTCTTATTTGAGCTTGTTGGTTCAGTTATAGCGCATGGAGTTCATATAGGGTGCATATGTATTAAAATGCAAGGAGGGGTGGGCTGTGAGGTTCCATTTATTAAAATACCTAATGGGTTTCAGGGCAATTGCCTTAGCGAAAACTTATGTTGCTCTGCTTTTAATACTATGTTTTTTACCGGTGAAAGTGCTAGCTGTAACAGGAGAATCGGCTTCAATATCTTTAGAAGGCGCCTCAGGCAGGGTTCTAACTGAGGCTTCAACCCAGCAAGCACTTATAGAACACGAAGCAGATACTGCTCGTTCTGTTGCAGGGCTCTCAAAACTGCCTGGTCTTCTTGTACTTTGTGAAGCAGTTGACGCAGGTATGCTGGATTTGACATCTTTGGTTCAGGTAAGCCAGAAAGCAGCTAGTGTTAGCGGGCCAACAGCCTTTATTGAAGGCGGGGAAACAATAGAGGCTGCCCCTTTAATGAAAGCAGCAGTAATGATTTGTGCAGGCGATGCAATATTCGCATTAGGAGAGGCGCTTTTTGGCTCTGAAAGCGCTTTTCTCAATTCTATACAGGAGCGCATAAGAGAACTCGGAATAGATACACCCTATGGTGATGCTACTGGTAAAGATGTGCAGTTTACACCGCGTCAGCTGGCTTTACTAGGGGCAGAGCTGATGGAAAGCCCCTGTTTTAGTGCCCACAGCAAACTGACACTCGAGGAAATCTCACACAAGGACGGCCGGAAGACTGAGTTGGTAAATGCTAATCGGATGCTTCGTAACTATGCAGGGTGTACAGGTGTAGCAACAGGCTCATCACAATCTGATGGGTACTGCGGTGTATTTTATATCAGTAGGGGAGATACAAACTTAGTTTGCGTTGTACTTGGTAGTAAAAACTCCGCAACACGTTTTGCGATTGCAACAGAAATGCTAAACCAAACATTCTCAACCATAAGGGCACAGCGCCTTGCAACAAAAGGAGAGGTGCTAGCAAAAGATGTCCGCGTAATTGGAGGTAAACGTAGAGAGGTAAATCTTGTAGCCAAAGAATCTGTGGTGCTTTTACTTGAAAAAAATGAGCCTGCTCTTTCACCAGTAGAAGCTATCCCTAAGCGTTTGCATGCGCCGCTTAGTGCTGAAGATGTAGTAGGAACCATCTCCTACCAAACGGTTGATGGGGTTGAAAGGGGCAAGGTTGAGTTGGTTGTTCAAGTTCCGATTGAGGAAGCCTTTTTAAGAGACTTTATCCGCAATGCAATACTTGGGTTTTTAAGAGCTTGATAAATTAAATGGGCTTTAATCATTTAAGAGTATACCGTTCCTTGCACGAGGAACGGTTTTATTTTATAATTAGTTTAGTTTAAGCCAAATAAGAGGCTTATATGAACAAACGGAGGAAACACATTGGGTATTTTCAGACATCTTTTTGCTGACCCACAAACAACAATAATTCAAGTGCTTTACAGTTTACCTGCGATACTTATAGCACTATCCTTTCACGAATGGGCCCATGCCTATGCTGCATACCGGTTGGGAGACCCTACAGCGCGCAATCTTGGGCGGATGACACTAAATCCATTCAGCCATATAGATCCCATTGGTTTTGTAATGCTGCTCTTTGTTCGATTTGGGTGGGCGCGTCCTGTACCAATAAACCCACGGAATTTTAAAAAGCCCCGACGCGACGATACTATAGTTTCGCTTGCTGGAGTTACTGTTAATTTTCTTTTAGCTTTTGCAAGCGTGATAATTCTTTATATTTATATTGCATTAGGCGGCAGAAATGATGTGCTTATGACAATACTTGACTATTTCTGTATAATCAACCTTGGTCTTATGGTTTTTAACCTAATACCAATACCACCGCTTGATGGTTCACATGTGCTTGAAAACTTATTAATTCGTACGGTTGGCCCAAGACCGTTTGTTTTTCTTTCAAAGTACAGCGTAATTCTGCTTGTGGTTTTACTATTTGCTGGAAGAGGTTTGCTGCAAACTGCAGTAGGCAGCTTACGCTATGCATTAATGTGGGTTGTTGAAGAACTATTTCTGCTATTGCGCCTAATATGAACTCTATAGGATGGTAGCTTAATGTCTTATCATGTGCACATAAGCAAATTCGAAGGGCCCCTTGATCTGCTTTTGCACTTAATCGAAAGTGCTGAATTAGATATTAAAGACATCTTTGTATCAGAAATAACCACTCAATATCTTGAATATCTAACAGAACTGGATTCTCTTGATATGGAAGTTGCAAGCGAATTTATAACAATGGCAGCAACGCTTTTATACATAAAATCACGCCATCTCCTGCCGCGCCCTCCCCAAGAAGAATTTTATGAAGAAAACCCGGAAGTATTGCTGATACGACAATTGCGCGAATACAAACTGTTTAAACAAGCAAGCGAAGAGCTCAGTGTTTTGAATGAGGCATCAAGAGGTGTGTTTACGCGGTTGAGAGAAGATATTATTCTACCGCCGCAAGAAGTAAACCTATCTTGTGCATCAATAAATGAACTGTTTGAGGCCTATTTCACATTAATGCATGTGCAGCCAACTTTACATGTTCCGCATCTTTTACACCAAGTACATCAAGATAGGTTTACTGTGCGTGCACAGATTGCGTATATTAGAAAATTGTTGCAGGAAACAGATGAACTCGGTTTCGATGACCTTTTTGGGCCTCATACATTAAAGCTGGAGATTGTTGTGACTTTTATGGCACTTTTGGAAATGATTAATAGGGGCGAAATACGGTTGAAACAACCAGCACCATTTATGCCTATTCATTTTAAGGCACGCATGCTTGGTGATGGTTTTTCTGATGATAACGATTATATGGATGAAACCCAGGTTGAAGGGCGGTAATAAAGATGGATAAGCAAATGGCTGCGCTTGAATGCATGCTTTTCGTTGCAGGAGAACCGATATTAATATCAGAGCTTCAACGTGTATTCGACATTACTAAACTTGAGTTAACAGCCTTGCTGCAAGAACTAAAAACTGAATACAGAATTAATGAACGCGGCATTCAACTTGCTACTACAGATGAAACTGTGCAGTTATGCTCTAATGCAGAATACACTCCTTACATTGAAAAACTTTTGCAACCTGTTCAGGAAAAATCAATATCCCAATCATTGCTTGAAACGCTTGCAGTAATTGCCTATCGCCAGCCAGCCACACGCGCAGATACAGAATCCATTCGAGGTGTCCGCTGCGAATATGCTATAAGCCAATTACTTAAACTCAACCTTATTCGTCCAATCGGCCGAAAGGAAACAGTCGGTCGGCCGGTATTGTATGGCACAACCGATAAGTTCCTCAGACAATTCGGTATTGAAGCAATAGTTCAGCTTCCGAATTTTGATGCGTACTCAACCCCTTATACATCGGAAGAAAGCGAACTAAGTGGTTGAGCCAAAAGAAATATCGCAGAACAGCTTTAATGATTATGAAAGAACAGAGAACGCTTATGAAAGATGATTCTAATATGCAAACAAAAATATCTATGGAAGGGCTAACGTTTGATGATGTCCTTCTTATACCAGCACTGTCTTCCATTTCGCTAAAAGATATTAATCTTTCAACTAAACTTACAAAGAATATACATCTTAATATCCCTTTAATAAGTGCAGCAATGGATACAGTTACTGAAACCCGTATGGCAATTGCCATGGCACGTGCAGGCGGTATTGGCTTTATACACAAAAACATGAGCATAGAAGAGCAGGCAACCCAAGTAGACAGAGTTAAGCGTTCGGAACATGGAGTAATTGTCGACCCATTCTACCTTTCGCCAGAACATCTTGTTTCCGATGCGCTTGCCCTAATGAGCAAGTATCGTATTTCAGGCGTCCCAATTACTATAAACGGTAAGCTAGTCGGTATCCTTACAAACCGAGATTTGCGCTTTATAGAGGATGTAGATATTCCTATTAAAGAGCTGATGACAACTAATAACCTTATTACTGCACCCGAAGGCACAACACTTAATGACGCAAAGGAGATTCTTAGAAAACACCGAATCGAAAAACTTCCGATTGTTGATAAGGAGGGCTATCTCAAAGGGCTAATTACAATTAAGGACATAGAAAAGTCAATACAATACCCGCAATCAGCTAAGGATGCTGATGGCAGGCTGTTGGTAGGTGCAGCAATTGGAATAACTTCAGATATTTTACAGCGCACCGAAGCGCTTATTTTTGCCAAGGTTGATGTTATAGTTGTGGATACTGCACATGGGCACAGCCTTGGGGTAATAAATGCAATCAAGAACCTCAGGTTAAGATAACCAAATCTTGAGCTTATTGCAGGTAACATTGCAACAGCAGAAGCTGCAGAGGCGCTTATAGAAGCAGGGGTTTCTGCTATAAAAGTTGGGATTGGGCCGGGAAGCATATGCACAACCCGGGTTGTTACTGGTATTGGCATACCACAAATTACAGCAATTCTTGAATGCTCAAAAGTTGCCTTAAAACATAACATTCCTCTAATTGCTGACGGAGGTGTTAAATATTCAGGCGACATTACAAAAGCAATAGCAGCCGGTGCAAATTGCGTCATGCTCGGGAGTCTGCTTGCAGGCACAGACGAGAGCCCAAGGGAGACCGAGATATACCAAGGCAGGCGATTCAAAGTGTATCGCGGAATGGGTTCTTTATCTTCAATGGAAAAGGGAAGTAAAGACAGGTACTTCCAGGACGGTTTTCAAAAACTAGTACCTGAAGGTGTAGAAGGGCGAGTCGCTTATAAAGGCTCGCTGCATGAATCTGTTTATCAGCTTTGCGGCGGTTTACGAAGTGGAATGGGTTATTGCGGCGCAGCCACAATTGATGATTTAAGATATAATGCAAAGTTTGTGCGCATAACAAATGCCGGACTAACAGAAAACCACCCCCACGATGTGTATATTACAAAAGAAGCACCAAACTACTCTTTGCAATAGTGAAAAAGTAAGCGTATCCCTGTTTATATACCAA
>CAYWTY010000051.1:0-12868 GCA_964461335.1 uncultured Oscillospiraceae bacterium | reverse complement strand
AATCGGGGGTTTTCTCTTGCTTCTTTCTGTTACCTATGTAGTGTATCTCAACACTTTCATTTACGCAGGCTTAGGGGTATACTTACCCTAGTACACACTATAACACTTAAGGAGCATGTTTAATGCGGCTGTTTATTGCGCTTGCTCTACCGCGCGAAATTAAGTTTTCCCTATATAATGCACAGCAGGCGCTTAGGGAGTTTTCGCCTAATGCAAGATATGTCCCTTTTGAAAATTTCCATATTACGCTTCATTTTATAGGGGAGTCAAATGCACTTAGCGAAGCTGCTTCAGCTTGCGATAAGGCAGTTCGCGGCATACGCCCGTTTACGCTTAACCTTGGCGGCTTCAATAGTTTTATAAGCGGAAAGGGGCGCACAGGCTATATAAACGTTAGCGGGGAGTTGGGCGAGCTTAAGGCGCTCCATGAAACGCTTTTAAGCAACCTGCTTGATTATGGCTTCAACTTGGGGAGCCATAAAAAGTTTACGCCGCATATTACGCTTGCACGCGGGCTTAATATAAGCGAAGATTTGCCTCTGTTAAATGATTTTCATTTGCAAAGCAAAAAAGTGCAGTTTAAGGCAAATAGCCTAACCCTGTTTGAGAGCAGGTCTTTGAACAACTCAATAACATATGCCGCGCTTCACACATCGCGGTTTTAGCTTAAAAAGGGGAACCTAAGCCCGGAATATCCAAAAACATCACAAGAAGCACAAGCCCATTTAAAAGCAGAAGCACAGCATAAGTAAGCATAACTGCCACTTTTCCGCTTGGGTAAGCATGCCCACGCCTTAAAGAAAGGGGCTTTGGCACAACTTGCCCTATGTCAACTTCAGCTATGCTTACAAGCGTATGGCTGCCTTTAAGCGTAAGCTCTTTCTGGTCCTTTTCAAGCCGCTTTGCTGCAGCAGCTCTAAGCCCCCTAAAGCTTGCAATAAACCCCAAAAGCCCTATTGCAGCATAAACTAAAAGCATGGGCAAAAGCGCCTTAGGGTCAAGCTCTGCTTGAACTTCATTAGAACCTTGTGCAAAATGCATAAGCAAAATAGCAATTGCATTATTAGCCCCATGCATTGCCATAGCAGGCAAAATTGAGCCGCACATAAGCGTAACTGCGCCCATCATCAACCCCATAAGAAAGATTGAGGGAAACTCAGCAGGCTGCATATGCACAAGCGCAAAAAGCAGGCTACTGTTTATAAGCGCTGCCTTAACCCCGCCAGGAAGCCACGAAAACATAAGGCAGCCCCGAAAAAGGGTTTCTTCAGCAAAGGCAGGTATAATTGCAACTAAAAGGAGAGATGCATAAAGCCGCCAGCCGCCGCCTGGCAAAATCTGCATAGTATATGCTAAAGCCTTTAAGTTAAGCGCCTCATAAACAAGCGCCATAGCACCGCTTAGTGCAGTTGAGATAAAGAACATCCCAATGCCAAGAAGCAGCGCCCACGCCCACTCAGAAGGTTTTATGGCTACAAGCCCGAATGCCTCTTTACCGCCGTGGAGCTCCATAAACCTGCGGCTTGGCATATAAATTACAAGAAGCTCAACTAAAAGCGCGTTCCACGCAAAAAGCCGCACAGTATCGTCTGTATTGCCGCTGAAAACGCCTATTAAATAGCCCATAAAAAGCGTAAGCGGGCCTACTGCAAGCATTAAAATGTTGCTATTCCTTTTGCTTAACGGCGAAATGGGCAAAGCCTGCCTCCTATTTATTCAAAGTGAAAAACAGCACAAGGTCTATCCCTATGTGCAAGGGCAAGGCACATCTTAGCGCCTTCTTCTTGAAGGATATTTTTAACTGTTGCCATTGCAAGCGCTTCGTCATTGTTGTTTGCGCTAAGGTGGCCTAATACTGCGTTCCTTAACCCACGCTCATAAAGCCGCAAGAGCGTTTTGCCTGCAGCTTCGTTTGATAAATGCCCTTTTGCTGAAAGTATGCGCTTTTTAAGCACTTCAGGGTAGCTCCCCCTATTTAGCATATCAACATCGTGGTTTGCCTCTATAAGCAAAAGGTCAAGCCCGCTCACAGCATCATAAAGGTGCTCGTACATGCGCCCTGTATCTGTTAATAGCCCTACGCTTCTGCCTTTATATGAAAACGTATAGCCAACAGGCTCAACAGCATCGTGGGATATTTTAAACGGGTTTACATTTAGCTCGCCTAAGTAAAAGTCGCACCCTGTTTCAAACACGCGGCAGCATGAGGGCGGGATTTCCCCTGTGCTGCGCTCCATTTGCGCAAAGCACGCTGCATTTGCGTAAACAGGCACCTTGTAGCGCCTTGCAAGCACGCCTACTGCCCTTACATGGTCTATATGCTCATGTGTAACTAAAATTGCTGTTAGAGTTTCCGGAGCAACATCTATTGCCCTAAGCGCGTTTTCAATATGAACGCCTGCAAGCCCTGCATCAACCAAAAGGCGCACTTTGCCTGCCTCAAGAAACGAACAGTTGCCGGATGAACCGGAAAATAGCGGTGAAAACAGCATCTTGCTCCCCTTATGTGCCAAACTCCATACATTATAGCACGGCCAGCCGGTTTTAACTATGCATTATGCATGCGGCACATAAGGGGCTATTTCCATTTTAGAAAGGGGTAGGGAATGTATGCGGCACATAAGGAACAGCGTTACAGGCTTTTTGCAAGCTTCATGCGTTTACCGTAGGGTGATACTACGCCTGCTTCTATTGCACCTATAATTACTGCATTTAAAATATCCTCACGCCAGCGGTAGAGAGTTGGCTCGCTTATATGGAGCTTGTTAATAATTTGCTCGCGGCTTAGCTTTTTTTCGTCTTCATGTGAAGAAAGCGGGTACAAAAGCTCCATAAGCTGCGCTTTATGTGGGGACTCGTTTTTTAGCATTGTATATGCTTCCTCAATTGCCCAAAGCCAGCCCTTTATTCGCTTAATATCCTCACTTGGCTCTAAAAGGCGGAAAGCCTCGCGTAATGTTGGGTCGCCATAACGTCCGCTTCCTCTGCCTTCAGCCCTTAATAACGGGCTTGGCGCAATGCTTTCGTATTCTTCTATCATCCTCCTTGTGTTTTGGTAATGCTCAAGCTGTAAAACTGCAAGCTCGCGCATTCGGCCTTTTATCATATTTACCTCCCATGAACTATTGTTCGTATATTGAGTATAACAAGAACTCTCTCTTCGTGCAATATATCACCGCTGAGAGTCGCTGTGAGAATGGGTTCGCATTTTACGCTTTTTCTACAATTTAGGTTTGTTTTAACAGCCGCTCTGCTGTGGTATAATTATATAAACGCAAGCTGCCGCATTTAAGGAGGCTTATTATGGATAAAACAGAAAACAAAGAGCCTAAAGAAGGCTTTATAAATAAACTGAAAAAGTCACGCGCTTTTTGGGCGCTTATGTATATACTTACAGGCACGCTCTTTTTAGGCGGAATCTTTATGATTTTGCGCGAATATGTGCTTTTGCCAACACCGTATGAGCCGCCGCCTGCGCCTACTGCAACAGTTTTGCCTGCACCAACGCCTACTTTGGCGCCAAGCGCAACCCCTGCACCTACGCCTCTGCCAACCCCGTATATAAAGAAAATCCCTATACGGATTTACTTTACGGATTTAGAGCGCAAGGCGGATATTTACCCTGTTGGCGTTGCTAAAGACGGCAGTATGGATACACTTGACTCTGCGCTTGATGCTGCTTGGTATGAGTTTGGCCCCTCGCCGGGGGAGGAGGGCAATGCGCTATTAAACGGGCATGTACGCTGGAAGGGGAGCTTAGGCACGTTTTCAATACTTCGTGAAATGGAGCTTAAGAGCGAAGCTGTAATAGAGTTTGATGATGGCTCGTTTAAGTATTTCGAAGCAGTTTCGCATAATGTGTACCTGCTTGATGATATTCCGCCTGAAGTAATGGACCTTGAAGGCGAAAGCAGGCTTACGCTTATAACATGCAAGGGCGATTTTGACAGGAAACTTGGTACGTCTCGCTCACGCGTTGTTGTTGTGTTTAAAGAAAAGCCCGGCATAAACGAAGCCCCGAAAACACAAGAAACCGCCTGATATGGATGTGCTTGACGCCCCCTATTTGCGCCTTGACGATTTGCAGTATAAGGGGCTCTATATTTACCAAAGCAACAGGCTGCCTGCGTTTTCGCAGGATTCTGTGCTGCTTGCGGATTTTGCTTTGCTAAAACAAACTGATACTGTTGTTGACTTAGGCGCAGGCACAGGTGCGCTTACTCTCCTTGCTTATGGCCGCTATGGCGCAAGCTTTACATGCGTTGAGTTAAACAGCGAAGCAGTATGCCTTTTAAGGCGCACAATGGAGTATAACAAGCTAAGTATACCCATATATGCTCTTGACTGGCTAAATTGCCACAAGGCGCTTGGCACAGGCGTATTTTCTGCTGTACTTTCAAACCCTCCGTATTTTCAAAGCGGTACAGAAAGCCCAAATGCACAAAGGGAGCTTGGGAGAAGAAACTCAAAGCAAAATGCGCTTAAAGATGTATGTGAAGCAGCAAGCCGCCTTTTAAAGCATAGAGGGAAGTTTTATTTTTGTTACCCTGCAAGCGCGCTGCCTGAGGCGTTTTCTTATATGCGCGAATATGGCTTAGAGCCAAAGCGCTTTAGGCTTGTTGCAAACAATGTAAATGCTTCGCCCTACCTTGCGCTTATTATGGGGCAAAAGGGTGCAAAGCCAGGCGCTAAAGCAGAGTCGCTTTTATTTTTAAGGGATGCTTGCTCAAATTACAGCGCTGAGTATCGCGCAATTTATCACATGGAGTAATATATGGCAAAAACAGGTGGCACTCTGTATTTGTGCGCAACGCCAATTGGCAACCTTGAGGATGTTACGCTTCGCGTACTTAGGGTGCTAAAAGAAGCAGATGAAGTTTGGGCTGAGGATACCCGCGTAACGCGCAAGCTCTTAAGCCGCTATAATATAAACGCGCAGCTAAAAAGCTGCTATGAGCATAATGAGCTTATGCGCAAGGAAGAGCTTGTTGCGCTTTTAAACGAGGGGAAGTCTATTGCATACTGCTCTGACGCAGGCATGCCTGCAATAAGCGACCCTGGCGCAAAGCTTGTTGAAACCTGTATTCTTAACAACTTAAATGTTACTGTTCTTCCAGGTGCATCCTCAGTGCTTGCAGCTTATGTTTTAAGCGGTTTTGACTGCAGCATGTTCGCGTTTTACGGGTTTTTGCCAAGGGAAAAGCAGCCGCGAAGAGAGCTTATTCATGCTTTAGGCGCATCTAAACTGCCTGTTATCCTTTTTGAGAGCGCAAAGCGCCTAAATAAAACCTTAGAAGAGCTTTACCTTACGCTTGGTGAGCGCAATGCAGCTGTACTTCGCGAGCTGACAAAGCTCCACGAAGAAGTGCGCCGCGCCCCTTTAAGCGCGCTTATTAAAGAATTTGCTGTTGAGCCTAAGGGCGAAATTGTGCTTGTACTTCAACCAAGCAAAGAAAGCGCAGTATCAAAAGGCGATGAGGAGCTTGATTTAGCTTTATCGCGCCTAATAAACGCAGGCTATACTAACCGCGATGCAGTAAATGCAGCAAGCCTTGCACTAAATATCCCCAAAAAGCGACTCTACGAAAGAGCGCTTATGCTTAAGGGTAAGGTTTAGGCAGAGCTTTACATATAAACACAATAATATTAAAACATGCAGGCATATACAATAGCTAGCCAGCAAGCGTTGACAACTGCTTAGCTTGAGTATAAAATAACTGCATTACTTGCCTTTAGGCATATATGAGCGTTTGATTGCGGAGCAGCGTTTTTTTACCCCAAAGAGAGCCGCGCATGGTGAGAAGCGGCGGGAAGCAAAGCGCATACTCGCCGCAAGAGCTCCTGCGTGAAAAGCATTTTGCATTAAGCGCAGCGTTTCCCGCGTTAAGGGTTTAAGGCATAATGCGAAAAAGAGTGGTACCACGAATAAGCCTCGTCTCTTTACTTGAGACGTGGTTTTTTATATTTATTGCGGAGGTAAGCTATGCAAATCAACAAATACGAGCCAAGTATAATCGAGCCTAAATGGCAGCAGCATTGGGAAGACTGCGGCTGCTTTAATGCAGAGGCATCCCACGAAAAGCCCAAGTTTTACGGGCTTATTGAGTTCCCGTACCCCTCAGGCATGGGGCTACACGTTGGCCACCCAAGGAGCAACACAGCCCTTGACATCATTTGCCGAAAGAGGCGCATGGAAGGCTATAATGTACTGTTCCCAATAGGCTGGGATGCGTTTGGGCTGCCTACTGAAAACTACGCAATGCAAACAGGCATTCACCCTGCTATTGTAACGCGCGACAATATTAAAAAGTTTACAGCGCAGCTAAAGCGCCTTGGCTTTAGCTTTGACTGGTCGCGTGAGGTAAATACGACTGACCCTGCATACTACAAATGGACGCAATGGATATTCCTAAAGCTTTTCGAGCACAACCTCGCGTATAAGGCTGAAATCCCCATAAACTTCTGCACGCGCTGCAAGGTTGGGCTTGCAAACGAAGAAGTTGTTGATGGTGTGTGTGAGCGCTGCAAGGGCGCTGTTGTGCGCCGCGTAAAAAGCCAGTGGATGCTTAAAATTACAGAATATGCACAGCGGCTTATTGATGACCTTGATAGTCTCGACTATATAGAAAAAGTAAAAATTCAGCAGCGCAACTGGATAGGCAGAAGTGAAGGCGCTGAAGTGCTCTTTAGAATTGAAGGCTCAACACAAGAGCTTATGGTCTTTACAACAAGGCCTGATACGCTCTTTGGCGCAACCTATATGGTAATTGCGCCAGAACATCCGCTCATTGACGCATTAAACACAAAAATAACAAATCTTGATGAAGTGCAAAGCTACAAAGCTAAAGCAGCGCGTAAATCCGACTTTGAGCGCAGCGAGCTTACCCGCGAAAAAACAGGCGTGCCTTTGAAGGGCATAAGCGCAATAAACCCTGTAAACAACGAAAGGATTCCGGTTTGGGTTTCGGACTATGTGCTTATAAGCTATGGCACAGGTGCAATAATGGCAGTGCCTGGCCATGACGAGCGCGACTATGAGTTTGCAAAGACATTCAGCCTGCCCATTGTTGAGGTTGTTTCAGGCGGCGATATAAGCGTAGCTGCATACAGCGACATTGATGATGGCACAATGGTAAACTCCGGCATTTTAAACGGTATGAGCGCAAATGAGGCAATCCCATTTATTACAGAGTGGCTTGTTGAAAGGAACCTCGGCAAGCGCAAAATTAACTATAAGCTTCGGGATTGGGTGTTTTCGCGCCAAAGGTATTGGGGCGAGCCAATACCCCTTGTTAACTGCGAAAACTGCGGCTGGGTCGCTTTGCCTGAAAGTGAGCTTCCGCTTGTGCTGCCTGAGCTTTTAGAGTTTATCCCTGGAGATGATGGCTCAAGCCCGCTTGAGCGCGCAAAGGACTGGGTAAAGACAACATGCCCGAAATGCGGCAAAAGCGCAAAGCGCGAAACAGATACAATGCCGCAATGGGCAGGCTCTTCCTGGTATTTTTTACGCTATATTGACCCGCATAATGATGAGGCGCTTGCAAGAAAAGAGGAGCTTTTATACTGGTCGCCTGTTGATTGGTACAATGGCGGCATGGAGCATACAACGCTCCACCTGCTTTATTCGCGCTTTTGGCATAAGTTCCTCTATGATATAGGGGTTGTGCCTACGAGCGAACCATATCAAAAACGCACAAGCCATGGCATGATTCTCGGTGAAAACGGCGAAAAAATGTCAAAGTCACGCGGCAATGTAGTAAACCCGGATGATATTGTAGATGAGCTTGGCGCTGACACATTCCGCCTTTATGAAATGTTTATGGGCGCGTTTGACCAGCCAATACCATGGAGCGAAACAGGCGCGCGCGGCTGCCGCCGCTTCTTAGACCGTGTATGGCGGCTTATTGACATGCTAAACCCAAATGAACAAGGCGAAACTCTAGATATTCGCCCAAAGCTCCACGCGTGCATAAAGAAGGTCACAGAAGATTATGAGCGCATGAAGTTTAACACAGCCATTGCTACAATGATGGCGCTTGTAAATGATATTTACCAAAAGGGTTCAATTACAAGCTATGAGCTTCACATGCTCCTTACCCTGCTTTCGCCTGTTGCGCCGCATATTGCAGAGGAGCTTAATGAGCGCTTAGGCTATGCGGAGCTTTTTAAAACGCAATGGCCGAAATATGACGAAGCTGCTCTACTTGAAAGCACAATTGATATGGCTATTCAAATAAACGGCAAACTTAGAGGGCGCATGGTTATAGAAACTGCATCTTCAACAGAAGCTATTCAAGAAGCTGCGCTCCAATGCGAAGATATTGCGCAGTTTTTAGCAGGAAAGACAATTAAAAAAGTAATAGTTGCGCGAAACCTTGTAAATATAGTCGCGCTTTAAGTGGAGGTAAAAATGCACGAACGCATAGCAATCCTCGATTTTGGCGGCCAGTACAGCAGCCTTATTGCGCGGCGTGTTCGCGAAGCAGGCGCATACAGCGAGCTTCTACCGTATGATGCAGAAATTGGGCGCATAAAAAGCGCCGGGCTTTCCGGCATTATCCTAACAGGGGGGCCAAGCAGTGTAAACGAAAGCAGTAAAAAAGAGTGCAGCAACGAGGTGTTTAACCTTGGCGTACCTGTGCTTGGCATTTGCTATGGCATGCAATATATAGCAAAGCGGTTTTCTGGAGTTGTAGAAACAATGGAAGCATCAGAAAACGGCTTAACAGAAGCTATACTTAAAGCACACCCGCTTTTTAACTCAATAAGCGAACAAACTGTGTTTATGACGCATAATGACAGAGTTATAAAAGCGCCTCCTGGCTTTAACATTATTGCCTCAACGCTAAAAAGCCCGATTGCAGCCTTTGCAAACGATGCAAAGCGGCTTTACGGCGTACAGTTTCACCCGGAAGTGCAAGCTGCAAAAGAGGGCATAAAAGTAATAGAAAACTTCTTAAAAGCAATTTGCGGCTTAAACCTAAGTTACAGCCCGAAAACACTTTCAGCAGGTTTAATTGATGATATTGCAAAAACAGTAGGCAATGCGCGTATTTTGGGCGCGTTTTCAGGCGGTGTTGATAGCGCAGTTGCAAGCGTGCTTGCATATAAAGCAGTGGGGGAGAAGCTAAGCTGCATTTTCGTAGACCACGGGCTTTTGCGCAAGTTTGAAGCAGATGAAGTAATGAGCTATTACCATGACGAACTTGGCATAAATATTATTCGCGTTAATGCAAGAGAGCGCTTTTTAAAAAGGCTTGCTGGAGTTGTTGAGCCTGAACAAAAGCGTAAAATCATTGGTGAGGAGTTTATCCGCGTATTTGAAGAAGAGTCAGAAAAGTTAAATGCAGAGTATCTTTTGCAGGGCACGATTTATACGGATGTTATAGAAAGCGGCACAAAGACTGCTAAAACAATAAAGAGCCACCACAATGTAGGCGGGCTTCCCAAAGATATCCGCTTTAAAGGGCTTGTTGAGCCTCTTAGGATGCTCTTTAAAGATGAGGTTCGGCTTTTGGGCGAAAGCCTAGGCATACCCCATGCGCTTGTGTGGCGGCAGCCCTTCCCTGGCCCTGGGCTTGCAATACGCGTTCTTGGGGAAGTTACTGAAGAAAAGCTCGAGCTTGTGCGTGAGAGCGACTATATCCTGCGTGAGGAAATTAAAGCAGCAGGCCTTGATGAAAGCCTGTTTCAATACTTTACAGTATTTACAGGCATAAAAAGCGTAGGCGTTTCAGGCGATAAACGCACATACGACTATGCGATAGCACTTCGCGCAGTACATTCGGTTGATGCAATGACAGTAGAGTCAGCAGAGCTTCCATACCCGCTTATAAAGCGAATATCAAACCGCATACTTTCAGAAGTTAAGCATGTAAACCGTGTTGTGTACGATTTAACGGATAAGCCGCCTGGAACTGTTGAGTGGGAGTAGGGGGGCTTTAAGCAATCGCACAAATGCAATAAAAGGATTGGGGGATTTCCTTATGCAGCCCTATTTACGCAATTCGGATTTAATTTTAAGAATCCTTGAAGACCAGCAAGAGCGAAGCCTTGAGGATGAAGAAATTATTAAGCTCTTGCTTGAGAATAAGCTCACTAAAAACACAAGCGCAGACCATTCAAGCACGCAAACATTAAGCGGCAAAGCTGCAGATGCAATTGCTAAATTTGTTGGAAGCTGGGTATTTATACTAATTTTTTTAGGCTGCATTTTGGGGTGGATTGTGCTAAATACGCTCCTGCTTACAAGCGCAGCAGACCCATACCCGTATATTTTATTAAACCTCATACTTTCATGCGTTGCTGCAATACAGGCGCCTGTAATTATGATGAGCCAAAACAGGCAGGAAGAAAAGGACAGGCTGCGCGCGCAAAACGACTATAAAACAAACCTCAAATCCGAAATTCTCATTGAGGAGCTTTATAACAGATTAGATGCTATAACAAAAAAACAGGAAGAAATTTTAAACGCGCTTAATAAGGGGCATTTTAAGGGCGGGGAGTAGAGCTATTATAAAGCCTTAACCCGCAGCATTTACCCCTTAATACTCCCATTATTATACTCTGGCACAACATCGGTTTTATCCTGCTCAAAGCAGAAGCTTAGGTCTTCGACAAAGCCAAGCTCAAAAAGCCGCTTGTAATGGGTTGTAAGAGATAAATCCGCTTCTCCTTTACACCATGCTGAGTATGTAAGCATGCATATGCGGCTAAAGTCGTTAAGCTCAGGCGCTGTTTCGCATTGCTCTAATATTGCGCTAAGGATTCCGCCGCAAGCAATAATATCGTCTGCTGAACATTCGCCAAGTGTACCAGCGCAAATAAGCGTAATATCCTCACCTTGCTTTAGCGCCTCTTTTGCAACTGCAGTTCTGTTTCGCATTGCGCCTATTAAAAGCCTTGATGCACCGCGGCATGCGTAAATTGCTTGTGTTCCGTTTGTTGTGCATATAACTACGGTTTTACCATCTACAACTTTTTTAGAAAACTCAAGCGGTGAGTTTCCAAGCTCAAAGTCAGGCAGCCTTAAGCCACCGCGTTCGCCTGCAAGCACACTGTCTTTCTTGCCAAAATGCGAATAAAACGCCATTGCCTCTGCAGGGTCGCGTGCAGTTATAACTTGAGCAGCGCCGTTTCTAAGCGCCTCTATAATGCTTGTTGTTGCACGAAGCACATCAACAACAACAGCGGTTTTTTTATAAAAATGCTTTTCCGTAACAGCCTGCGGGAAGGGGTATGTTGTTATTTGCATGGACTCTCCTTAGAACTTTATACTTGCATCATACCACAAATATGCGCCAACTTACATACACCTAAAAAAGCCAGTTTACTGCAAGGACGCTCATAACTATTGAAATTAAAGCTGCAAGCAGCGAAACAGGCAGAGTAAAGCCTGTCTTTTTTATGCCTGCTGAGCCGAAATAAAGCGCAAGCGTATAAAAAATTGTTTCGCTTGCACCCATCATAGTTGACGCCATAAGCCCTAAGCTGCTATCTGTACCGTGCTTTTCAAATATTTCAGTTACAAGCGCCATTGCGCCGCTTCCCGAAAATTGGCGAAGCAGTGCAAGCGGCAAAAGCGCCTCAGGCATACCAAGCGCATTTAATGGGCCGCGTATTAACCCTATAAACGCGTAGAGCACGCCACCGTCAACCAAAAGCTTAATGCAAATGAGCATTGCAGCAATATAGGGGAGGATTTTTAATAGCATTGGCAGCGCCTCAAGTGCGCCCTTTACAAAAGCCTCATACACATTTATACGCTTAATAGAAGCGTATATAATAAGGCTGCATGCAAGAAGCGGCAAAACTGCGCTCATCTTTTTTTAATAAGTCTGCGGCAAATTAGTATTGTAACCAAAGTCGCAGTACCTGAGGATATAAGCGTAGGCAGCACAATTGCGCCTGGTGTTGGTGAGCCGTATGCTGCCCTAAGCCCAATCATAGTTGTTGGGATTATTTCAAGCGCAGACGCGTTTATTGCAAGGAACGCGCACATTGTGCCTGTTGCAACATCCTTATTTTTATTTTCAAGCTGCATAATACGCATTGCCTCAAGGCCAAAAGGCGTTGCAGCATTGCCCATGCCAAGCATGTTTGCAGCAAAATTAAGCGCAATTGCGCCTGTTGCCTGCTTTGCCTCAGGCAGCATCCATTTTATTATGCGCTTAAGGCGCTTAGATAGAGCAAGAACCAGCCCTGCTTCTTTTGCAATTGACAATAGCCCCATAAAGAGCATATGTGTGCCAAGGAGCTTTAAGCATAGAGTTACGCTTTCGGATGTGCCCTTTAGCATTGCACTAAGCGCTGCATCCCCGCCAATGGTAAATGTAGCATAGAGCGTTCCTGCACAAAAGAGGATGCTCCAAATCCAGCCCATCATGTATAAAGACACTCCTTAACACAATATCCATATTTTGTTTACATTTAACAGCTATTTCTCATTCATATTTGTATTGACTGTTAGTGCGAAATATGTGTATTATTGTATAGCATGTATTTATGAGGATACACCCATCTAACAAAAGGGTACGGAAAGGATGATTTATATGAAATCTACTGGCATTGTTCGTAAAATGGATACTTTGGGAAGAGTCGTTATCCCTATTGAGCTTCGAAGATCATTAGGTATTGACATTAAAGATTCAATTGAAATCTTTGTTGATAAAGAAACCATTATCCTAAAGAAATATAACCCTGCCTGCTATTTTTGCGATAATGCAGCAGACCTTACAACCTTCCAGGGTAAGGCAATTTGCGGCGAATGCTTAAGTAAGCTTAAAGAACTTGGTTAATTTATTATTTCTCAAAAAAGTAACCCCGCAAAACAAGCTTTGCGGGGCATTTTTTATCTTTTTAAATTATG
>CAYWTY010000050.1:0-13047 GCA_964461335.1 uncultured Oscillospiraceae bacterium | reverse complement strand
CGTTATGCTTCTCTATTTTTCTCCCTTACCCCAATCTTTAGTGTAGAGCCCTTATATTTAGCGGTCAGTAAGGCTCAGCCGACTGGCCGCTTTTTTACGTTCCCATAAAGCGCAGGAATAGAGCGACTGCTATTTTAAAGACTTTGCCTAAGGGCTATGTATAAACACCCGAAGCCCTTGCTAAATAGTATATAATGGCTCATTGAACAGGGCTTACCCCTTAAGCTATTGACAGCCCATAGGGCACGCACTATGATAAAATTAAGACAATTCGCCCGCCATGAAGCCGGGTCAGCCACATCTATAATATAATTACACGGAGGTTTAATATGAACGCTTACATCCAAGAAGTGCTTGAAAAGGTCAAAAAGCGCGATCCGCACGAACCCGAATTCCTGCAAACAGTTGAAGAAGTGCTTAGCTCCCTTGAACTCGTAATTGAAAAGCACCCTGAGTATCAAAAAATGGGGCTGCTTGAGCGCATGATTGAGCCAGAACGCGTTATTGAATTCCGCGTTGTGTGGGATGATGATAATGGCCAGGCGCATGTAAACCGCGGCTACCGCGTGCAGTTCAACAGCGCTATCGGGCCCTACAAGGGCGGCCTTCGCTTCCATCCGTCAGTTAACCTTTCCATAATGAAGTTCTTGGGCTTTGAGCAGACGCTTAAAAACAGCCTTACAACTCTGCCTATTGGCGGAGGCAAGGGCGGCTCTGACTTTGACCCGCGCGGCAGGTCGGATGGCGAAATTATGCGTTTCTGCCAGGCGTTTATGACTGAACTTTACCGTTATGTTGGCCCGGACATTGACGTACCTGCTGGCGACATAGGCGTATCCGCAAAAGAAATCGGATATCTTTTCGGCCAGTATAAGCGCATTCGCGGCGCATATGAGCCTGGCGTAATTACAGGCAAGGGGCTCTCATACGGCGGCAGCAGAATACGTCCGGAAGCTACTGGCTTTGGCGCAACCTACTATCTGCGCGAAGTCTTTAAGCACGAAGGCGACTCCTTTGAAGGCAAAACCTTTGCAGTTTCAGGCTTTGGAAACGTAGCCTGGGGCGCTGTAAGGAAAATTACAGAGCTTGGCGGCAAGGTTATTACAATTTCAGGCCCTGACGGCTATATTTGCGACCCGAACGGCGTAAGCACAACTGAAAAGGTCGCCTATATGGGAGTAATGCGCGCCTCGGGACGCGACAAAGTTCAGGACTATGCTGACAAGTTCGGCGTTGAGTTTTTCCCCAAGCAGAAGCCGTGGGGCGTAAAGGCAGACGTAGTGATGCCCTGCGCTACTCAAAACGAAATCGGCATTGAAGAAGCAAAGCAGATTGTTGCAAACGGAACAAAGTATTATATCGAAGTTTCCAATATGCCAACAACGAACGAAGCTTTGAACTACCTCATGAAGCAGCCCGGCATGGTTATTGCTCCTAGCAAAGCTGTAAACGCAGGCGGCGTTGCAACCTCAGCTCTTGAAATGAGCCAGAACTCCATGCGTTATAGCTGGAGCGCTGAAGAAGTCGATGAAAAGCTCAAAGGCATAATGAAGGGCATTCACGACGCTTCGATGCAGGCAGCGGAAGAATACGGCCTTGGCTACAACCTAGTTGCAGGTGCAAATATCGCAGGCTTTAAGAAGCTTGCAGAAGCAATGATTGCCCAAGGGTATGTATAAGCGGTAAACTTATAGATGTATAAAAGCGGGGCTTGCCCCGCTTTCTTTTTTTATAAAAATTTTGGCTTATCGAATTATTATAAGCATCGAAAGTGGTAAGCTTTGCTTTAGTCTTTTGGCGCCATTGTTTATGATATAATAATTGCAGTATTTAGCTTTAGGAGAGAAATGGCAGAGACTAACAGCGCCCACAATGGTAGAGAAAAAGCTGTGCTTTTTATTCACGGCTTTATGGGCAGCCCAAAGCAGTTTGAATACCTTTACCCTGTGGCAAAAGCGCATGGGTTTGCTCCACACGCGCTTTTGCTCCCAGGCCACGGTTGCTCTTTGGATGAGTTTTATAAAACCCATGCTAAAGCCTGGCAGGCGCATGTGCATAAAGAACTTAATGCATTGCGCAAAACCTATTCTGATATACTCCTTGTAGGGCATTCCATGGGCGGGCTACTCGCTATTTCACAAGCAGCTGCAGAAGGTGAAGGTATCCGCGGCATTTTGGCGCTTGCGCTGCCGCTATATTTAAAGGTATCAAAAAAGGGCGTATACACAAATATCTGCTATATAAAAAAACGCCTGAAAAAAGCGGATAAATACGTTGATGCTGCAAAAGAAGCTTCGGGCGTAGATGGAGTAACACTCTTAAACTCAATAAAGCTCCTGCCGCGTGTTATAGAGCTAACGCGAATTTGTGCGTTAGCGCGAAATGACCTTAAACGCATAGAGCTGCCCCTTACACTTGTGCACTCGAAAAATGATGAGTGGGTCTCAAAACGTTCTGTTTTGTATGCAAGCCGACTTGCCCAAACCTGCCCAAAAATTGTTGAGCTCCCGGAATCAGGCCATTTTTGGTATAGTGATGCTGATAGGGAAGTAATAAAGAGTGAGCTTATTGCGCTTATGCAATAGGCTTTATCTTCCTTAAAGCAGGCAGGAAAGTTTTTCTCTTATATAGCCTTCCATACCATCAGCATCGCTTGCATGCAGCGTGTTTATATTAAGAAGGCGCATAAGCTCAAGCAAAACTGCAGCTCCGTAAAGAATTATATCGTGCCGCTCAAGCAGCAGGGGGTGGCTGCTTCTTTTTTCACCCATTAAGGCAAGCCTGTATATAAGCGCTTGAAGTGCGCTTTGTGTTAACTCTGTATTGTTTACTAAAGCTGCATCGTAATGTAAAAGCCCGGCTTCAAGCGCTGCCAAGGTTGTAATTGTGCCGCCTGCGCCAGCCCAGCGTTCTTCATTGTAAAGCTTTGCATGCTTTAAATGGTTGCTTACCCAAGGCGAAATTAAGCACTGAAGCTGCTCAAGCTCTAAGCCGCAAAATGCATCCCTTGCGCGGATACAGCCTATTGGGAAGCTTTCTACTGCTGCTTTTGTTACTATTTGTGCGCTGCCACCGCCAAGCTCAACAAACCCGCCTCCAAGCGTGCCAACAGCGCCTTTGTAAGCATATATTGCTTCGCGCTCACAAGAAAGCACATCTACAACCAACCCGACTTGCTTTTGTATAAGCTTTGAAAACTGGTTACCATTTTTCGCATCGCGTACTGCGCTTGTTGCGTAAATAAACAGGTATGCTGACTTGTTTTCCCGGGAAATATTAACAAACTTCTCTATTGCACAAATAGAGCGAAACATCGCATCTTCGCTTAGGTTGCCGCATGTGTCAAGCCCTGCTGCAAGCCTTGTTGTTTCGAGTTGTTTTGGTGAAAATGTTAGAACTTTGTATGAACAAATTGCTTCAAGATAGCGTATGGAGTTGCTGCCTATATCTATTATTCCGGCTTTACGCAGGGAAGTCATTCGGTTGGTTCTTCCCTGTAAAATTTATAGTCGTTTGGCCCCAAATAGCCGAAACGTTCACGCGCATACTGTTTGAGGTATTCGTCAGTGTGTACATAATCAAGCATTCGCAAAACACGCTCTTCCTCAAGTAAAAGCGCTTCGTATTGAGACTTTAGCTTTGTATGCTCGCTTGAAATTTCGCTAAGCTTATTTCGTTGAGAAATTGCCATGCCAAAAAGCACTGCAAGCCCTATAATGCAGCAAAATAGAATATGCCTGGGCCTTAAGCTTGAGTTAGTCTGCTTTTGCATAAAGTTCACCTTGAGCTGCTACGCTTGTTTACATTCTATACCATAAATAAATTTAGCGCCAGTAATATCTATAAACTTTGCGTTTACGGCCGACCTGAAGCTATCGAATGAATGAACTTAAAAAAGATATGGCTTAAGGACCATTGCTCCAAAAAGAAACCTGCTACATATCCTGCACATAAATAAGGCCGAAGCAAGCCGCCTGAAGCATTAAGAAGCGCTGCTGCTGCAGCAGCTAATGCACAAAGGATAAAAAGCGCATCGCAAATTGTATCCGCAAGCATGCGCTTTATTAGTCGGCGAAGCAGGCGGAACACATCATAGGCTATACCCGCTGCAATCCCCCCATATAAAAGCGTTAGGAAGGCTGCAGGCTGGAGTAATGTATTGCTCATTTAAAAATTCTTGAAAGCAGGCCGCCGCGCTCATTTGTTTCTGGCTCGTACTCAAGCAGATATATTTCGCCTTCAAGTACTACTTGGCCGTCATCAAGATTAAGCTTTGTTAAATGCAGCCCCTCTCCCTCAATGCGAAGACCCCCGGAATCTGTTTGCAGCACAATTTCCTGCTCATGGAAGCTTTCAACATCGTTTACGCCTGTTATGCTCATTTGGGAGCGGTTGTCAATGTGGACAATGTGCGGCCGCATGCGTGACTTCCCGCTTTCTAATTCCCTGTAGTCGGGCATATTACATCCTCCCTTTCGCGCTTGCTTACTGCCCATAATTAACAGATATGCTAAAGCGCAGTTATGTATACAGCAACATATGAAAATAATTTGTTTCTATGTGTAAAATGATAATGTTGAATATGTTGTGCTATTGACAATATAGGCTTCATATCATATTATATGCCTAGGTGGGGAATTCCCGCGCTGTTTGGTCTGTCCGTTGCAATTTCTAGCATACTTCCAATAAGAGAAACCTGCCTGTTAATTTGCAGTGCACGGTTTGACCTTCCGGTTTTAGGGTATCCTAAATCTATATCACATTGTTTGTTCAAGGAAAAAAGTTATCGCCTGTTTCCGCGTTGCACAGGAGCGCAGCTTGTGCGTTGCACGTATTTTTCTTGCAGCGCTGCTAGAAACATAAAATCTTTATATCTATGAGAGGAGAGTTGGAGTTGGACAAAGAAACCCTGCAGGCTAAGAGCCTTGCAGACTTAAGGGAGATATCAAGGCTGGCTGGCGTAAAGTCCATTACAAAATATCGAAAGTCCGAGCTTATTGATTTGCTGCTTGGCAAAGAGGGCATGCCTTCTGAAGAAACCGAGGCACAAAGTGATAAGCTGCAGGCAGAGGTGGAAACAGTTGAGCAAGCAAAAGAAGAGCCAGCTTTACAAAAGCCTTTACACGCTGCAAGGCCGCGCACAGCGCATATAAGGGAGAATACAGAGCAGGGTGAAGCTGCAGAAGCCCCAAGGGCTGACGGTTACAGAAAGCCGGCATATGTTGCGCCGGGCTACCAAGCTAGGCAGCAAGCTGAGGCACCCTATCAGCAGCGCAGGCAGTACACTTCCTTTTCGCAGGGCGAGGGTTCCTATCAGCAGAGAAAGCAATACAGCGGGTACCAGGGCAACTATCAGCGGCGCACATATAATAACAATTATCAGCAGCAGCAAGGTTACCAGCAGCAGGGCTACCAGCAGCAAGGCTACCAGCAACCGTATCAACAGCCTGCATATCAGCAGCAACCTTACCAACAGCCGCAGCAGCAAGGGTATCAGCAATTTGCGCCTGAAACAGAGGGAGACGATGAAGGCCGCCGCAGGGAAGGCTTCTACAATAAAGAATACGGTACGAGCAACCCAGCAGTACCTGAGCTTTTGCAAGCGGGCGACTGCGGAGACGCAGAAGGTGTGCTTGAAGTCCTGCCGGACGGCTACGGGTTCTTACGCTCTGAGAACTATCTTCCTGGCAACCGTGACGTATATGTTTCAATAGCTCAAATACGCCGCTTTTCACTAAGAACTGGGGATATGGTCACAGGCAAAACGCGCCCGTCAAAAGAGGGCGAGCGCTTCCTTGCGCTTTTATACATTACAGCAATAAACGGCATCTCTCCTGAAGAGCTTACAGTACGCCAGCCTTTTGAAGAGCTTGTGCCTGTTTACCCGGACGAACGCCTAACCCTTGAGTATCCTGGGCAGCATAGCCTTGCAATTCGGCTGATTGACTTAATTGCGCCTATAGGCAAGGGCCAGCGCGGCATGATTGTAGCTCAGCCAAAGGCAGGCAAGACTACGCTTCTTAAAAACATTGCAAACGGTATTTCCAGGAACCACCCGGATGTGCATTTAATGGTTCTGCTTATTGACGAGCGTCCTGAAGAAGTAACGGATATGCAGCGCAGCATAAAAGGCGAGGTGCTTTACTCAACATTTGACGAGCTCCCAGAACACCATACGCGGGTTGCGGAAATGGTACTTGAGCGTGCAATGCGGCTTGTTGAAACAGGCAGAGATGTAGTTATACTTATGGATAGCCTTACACGGCTTGCACGCGCATATAACCTTTCAATTCCGCCAACAGGGCGTTCGCTCTCAGGTGGGCTTGACCCGGGTGCGCTCCATAAACCAAAGCGCTTTTTCGGTGCAGCGCGTAATATCGAGCATGGCGGGAGCCTTACTGTAATAGCAACTGCACTTGTAGAAACAGGCAGCCGAATGGACGACATCATTTTCGAGGAGTTCAAAGGTACAGGTAATATGGAAATTCACCTTGACCGCAAGCTCTCCGAAAAGCGCATTTTCCCTGCTGTTGATATTTATAAATCCGGCACAAGGCGCGAAGAATTGCTCCTTACAAAAGAGGAGCTTGATGGCGTGTTCACAATGCGCAAGGTGCTCTCAGGCGGCAACCCGGCAGATGTAACAGAGCAGTTTATAAGCATGCTCGATAAAACCTCAAGCAATGAAGAGTTTTTAAACCGCCTTAAGGAATGGATAAGCATTTACGAAAAGGATGGCTATACCTCCTCAGGCAGATATGTAAAATAGCATATTTAAGCCTAAGCAAAGCTAAGCGAAATCTGCATCTTTATGCCCCGATAAGGGGCATTTTATAATTATTTATGGTTTCGCAGTTGCGTTATTATGCTCTGATGTTATATAATACGAAGGCTGACTTGTTTTAGCAAAATGTATGCAGTATTTTTATGGTTTTGGCGGCTATGGCCGTGGAAGGGTGAAATAAATGAAAAAGGATATCCATCCCGCATATGGCGAAGCAACAATGCGCTGCGCATGTGGGGAAACATTTTCAACAGGCTCCATAAAAGGGGAGCTTAAAGTAGAAATCTGCTCAAAATGCCATCCGTTCTTTACTGGGCGGCAGAAGCTTGTTGACAGCGGAGGCCGTGTAGACAGGTTCAAAAAGCGGTACGGCATTTAAGGGCCGGGTCGCATACGCCATGCACTGCTAGGTGCAGGCGCTTTTATACGAACCCATGCCTTCCTAAGGGAAGGCTTTTTGGCGTAAGCGGGCGTAGCGCAAGAGTGTTTGCTGTGATATACTACTGTGCGGGTATATGTGTTTAAGCATATAGCTTAGGCAGCATTGGAGGAAAAATGAAACAAGTTCAAAAACCCGCCAGAGTTTGCGCAATTGGTGGGCAGGCAGTTATGGAAGGCGTAATGATGAAGGCGCCTTCAGGCATAGCAATGGCTGTACGACGTGCGGATGGTACAATAGCAACAGAATACACGCCTTATGAAAGCAGCGCAAAGAAGGGTAGCTTCTTAGGGCTTCCCATTGTGCGCGGGGTTGTTTCGTTTGTAGAGGTGCTTTCTCTCGGCATGCGCACAATTACACGCTCTGCAGAGCTTTATGGCGATGATGCAGAGGAGCCTTCAAAGTTTGAAGAATGGCTTTCAAGAAAAACAGGCAAACCTGTTGAAAAAATTGCGATTGGGTTAGCTGTTGTGCTGGCGCTTGCGCTTTCAATAGGGCTTTTCTTTATGCTTCCTACATTCATAAGCGGCCTGCTGCTTAATAAGTCAAATAGCAGCAGCTTTACAAAGAGCATTGTAGAGGGTGTTGTACGGCTTTCAATTTTCCTTTTATACTTGGTCGGCATAAGTGCGCTTAAGGATGTAAAGCGTATTTTTATGTACCATGGCGCAGAGCATAAAGTAATTGCCTGCTATGAGCATGAAGCGCCGTTAACTCCAGAGTCTTGCCGCTCATTTACGCGGCTTCACGCACGCTGCGGCACAAATTACATGTTCCTTGTAATGGCTGTAAGCATTCTGTTTTTTGCGGCTGTCGGCTTTAGCTCAAACTTTACTATTCGCCTTTTTACAAGGCTTGCATTTTTGCCGGTTGTTGCAGGCATCTCATATGAAGTGCTGCGTTTTGCCGGTAAATCCGAAAGTGTGCTTGCGCGTATAGTGCGCGCTCCAGGGGTTGCGCTTCAGAGGCTTACAACACGTGAACCTGATGAAAAAATGCTTGAGGTTGCGCTTGCAGCATTCGAACTTGCAACAAACCCACCGACAGGTGCAGAAGAAGCAGCTAATTCAGATTAGGTGTGCGGCATGAGCCTTACTTATAAAGAAGCATATATAAGCACAAAAGCGGCGCTTCAAAAAGCTTCCTTTGATGAGGCGAGCCACGAGGCAAAGCTTATTATAGCCCATATTACGAAAAACACAGGCTGCCTGTTATTTTCAGATGAAAGCTTAAGCGCAAAGCAGGAAATTGAGCTTGAAAGCCTTATAAAAAGGCGCCTTGCGTTTGAACCGCTCCAATATATATTCGGCGAGTGGGAGTTTATGGGGCTCCCCATAAAAGTACTTAAAGGTGCGCTTATCCCAAGGCAGGATACTGAGGTTCTCTGCGAGCATGCGTTAAAGGTTGCTAAGGCGAACGGATACAGGCGCGTTCTTGACCTGTGCTGCGGTACAGGCTGCCTTGGCATTGCGCTTAATAAGCTTGGCGGTTTAGATGTTACAGCTTCAGATATTTCACCTGCTTGCGTTGCGCTTGCGCGTGAAAACGCAGAGCTTGTAAATGCTAAACTCAATGTGCTTTTGGGCAGCTATTTTGAGCCTGTTTCAGGCAAGTTCGAGCTCATTGTGTGCAACCCCCCATATTTAAGCGCTGCAGATATGGCAGCTTTGCAGCCTGAGCTTGAGTATGAGCCAAAATGTGCGCTTTTTGGCGGTGAGGATGGGCTAGATGCTTACAGGCGCATAGCTCTTAATTGGGAAAATTACATAACTCCTAATGGCAGGCTTCTGCTCGAAATAGGCAAAGGCCAGTCTGAAGCAATAGAAGCGCTTTTTGGTACTCCTGCAGAGCGCATTTTAGACTATTCCGGAGTTGTGCGCGTTTTAAGCTTTAAAGCAAGTGCCAAACTGAGCAAAAAAGGAAATTGAAATGAATAACAAGCTAGAAGCAATTAAGCAAAGGTATGAAGCACTCTCAAACGAGCTTGCTGCGCCTGGTGCTGCTGCTAACCAGGATTCTTGGCGCACTATGACAAAAGAGCATGCAGAGCTAGCGCCTATTGTAGAGAAGTATGACGCATATGCAGAGGTCTTGCGCCATAAGGAGGAGTGCCGCGCAATGCTCCAAGAGCAGTTGGACAGCGACATGAAAGAAATGGTGTTTGAGGAACTCTCAGCGCTTGCATTAATAGAAGAGGAGCATTTCGAAGAGCTTAGGCAGCTTCTCGCACCCCGCGACCCAAATGATGATAAAGACGTAATAATCGAAGTGCGTGCAGGCACAGGCGGTGAGGAAGCAGCGCTCTTTGGGGCGGACTTGGTGCGCATGTATCAGCGCTATGCAGAGCGTAATGGCTATAAGCTCGATGTTATAACGAGCAGCCTGTCTGAAAAAGGCGGAGTAAAAGAAGTAATCTTTTCGCTTGGCGGAAAGCGCGGCGCATACAGCAAGCTGAAGTTTGAAAGCGGTGTGCATCGTGTTCAGCGCGTGCCTGAAACCGAAGCACAGGGCCGCATTCACACAAGCGCTGCAACAGTTGCTGTTCTGCCTGAAGCTGAAGATGTTGAAGTTGAAATAAAAGACAGCGACTTAAGAATAGATACATATCGCTCAAGCGGCGCAGGCGGCCAGCATGTAAATAAGACTGATAGCGCAATTCGTATAACGCATTTACCGAGCGGGCTTGTAGTAGCCTGCCAGGATGAACGCTCCCAGTTAAAAAATAAAGAGCAGGCAATGCGCCTTTTAAAAAGCAGGCTTTTTGAAAGGTACCAAGCAGAACAGGACGAAGCGCTTGCAAAAGCGCGCAAAAGCCAGGTAGGCTCAGGTGACCGCAGTGAGCGCATCCGCACATACAACTTCCCCCAGGGGCGCGTTACAGATCACCGCATAGGCCTTACCCTATATAAGCTTGAACAGTTTCTTGATGGTGAGATGGATGAAATGATAGATGCGCTCTCTATTGCAGAACGTGCAGAGCGCCTTGCGCATGAGCAGTAAGGCTATGCAGACACAGGTGCTTAACGCTCAAAGCAACCCTCAGGCAGGCACACAACTGGGCGGGCGGATAATCCGCAGCGGAGGGCTTGTAGCCTTCCCAACAGAAACCGTTTATGGCCTTGGGGCAAACGGGCTTTGTGAAGAAGCTGTGCAGCGCATATTTGATGTTAAGGGACGGCCGCAGGATAATCCGCTTATTCTGCATGTCTCTCGCAAAAGTGATACTAGGGAGCTATGGGATACTGTACCGGAAAAAGCACAGCTTTTGATGGATGCATTTTGGCCCGGGCCGCTTACGCTTGTGCATAACAAAACCGACATTGTGCCGGATATTGTTACTGCAGGGCTTTCTACTGTCGCATTAAGAATGCCAAAAACCAAAACAGCGCGTGCGCTTATTAAAGCTGCGGGCGTACCTGTTGCAGCGCCGAGTGCGAATATATCCGGCAGGCCGAGCCCAACGACTGCAGCGCATGTGATAGAAGATTTGAGCGGGAAAATACCGCTGATTATAGATGGCGGGCCATGCGAAGTAGGCGTAGAGTCAACTGTGCTTTTGCTTGGCTCTCCTCCAACACTTCTTCGCCCTGGTGCAGTAACAAAGGAAATGCTTGAAACCATAATAGGGCCAATAGAGCTGCATAAAAGTATCTTAAAGCCTTTTGATGGGGACTTTGAAGCAGCCTCGCCTGGCATGAAATATATGCATTATGCGCCAAAAGCAAAAGTGATTGTTGTAAAAGGCAGCCCAAAGCATATGGCAAATCGTATTTTAGAGCTTTATGCGATGCTTGGTGCAAGCGGCAAAAGCTGCGTTATCCTTTGCTCAAGCCAGAGCGAACCCTTTTTTAAGGGGAAAGAGTATGCTATAATTGGCGACAGGGAGCAGCCTAAAACGCTTAATGCAAGCCTTTTTAGCGCACTTAGGGAGCATGGCAGCAAGGCGGATGTGCTTCTTTGCGAAGGCATTAGTGAAGAAGGCGCAGGGCTCGCATTTATGAACAGGCTTTTGCGCGCAGCTGGGTATTCATTAGAAGATGCAGATAAATAAGCGGCTTAGCGCAGATATAAATCACATTTAACAGGAGGCTGTTTTTTTGAAAACCGTGCTCTTTGTATGCACAGGCAACACTTGCAGAAGCCCAATGGCAGAAGCCATAATGAGGGGCTTAATAAGCGGCGACTCCCGGTTTGCTGAGAAAATCAGAGTTGAATCAGCTGGAACTATGGCATTTGAGGGCGCACAAATCTCAATATCTGCTTTTAAAGCGCTTGAACAAATGGGCTTTAGCATTACGCACAGCGCAAGGCAGCTTACACAGGAGCGCGCAGAAAAAGCGGATTTAATACTTGCAATGCAAGCGCGTCACCTTGATGAACTTGAGTCAATTAGCGCAAAAGCGCGCAAAAACGCCTATACATTAAAGGGGTATGGGATTTATGCGGATACATTTACTGATGGTGAAGAATACGACATTTTAGACCCATATATGCAGCAGCTTAATGTATATGTAAAAACTGCTTTTGAAATAAAGCAGGCTGTTGAAAAAGTGCTTGAGCGTATGGCTAAGGAAGTTGAATAAGTTAATATAATAACGGAGAGTAAAAAATGAAGCTTGCATTTGGATGTGACCATGCTGCATACGGCCTTAAACTCAGCCTAATCGAATATGCAAAATCGCTTGGCTATGATGTTATTGACTTTGGATGCAGCAGTGAAAAAAGCGTAGACTACCCAGATTATGCGTACCCTGTTGCTAAAGCCGTAGCAAGCGGGGAGGCAGAGCGCGGCGTAGTGCTTTGCTTTACAGGCATAGGGGTAAGCATTACTGCAAATAAAGTACGCGGCATACGCTGCAGCCTTTGCTCAGAGCCATATTCTGCTAGCCTAACACGAAAGCATAACAACTCAAATGTGCTTGCACTTGGCGCAGGGATGGTTGGCGCTGCGCTTGCAAAGGAAATACTGCGCGTATGGCTCTTAACTGAGTTTGAAGGCGGAAGGCATGAAGGCCGCGTAAATAAAATTACTGAGTATGAAGCCCTTTAAGTTTTAGGGCTTTTCTTTTTTTTAGAAAACGGAGGTCTTTTTTATGGGCAGGCTTATTGTAGTAGAGCACCCGCTGGTTCAGCATAAAATTTCGCTTCTGCGGGATAAGAATACGGGCACAAAGGAATTCCGTGAGCTTGTGCAGGAGCTTTCAACGCTTATGGCTTACGAAGTAACGCGTGATTTGTCCCTATGTGATATTGAGGTCGAAACCCCTATTGCAAGTGCAAAAACAAAAGTGCTCCAAGGGAAGAAGCTTGCAATAGTGCCTATTCTTCGCGCAGGGCTTGGCATGGTTGACGGTATGATGAGCCTTATCCCGTCAGCGCGCATAGGGCATATAGGCCTTTACCGCGACCCAGAGACACTTAAACCGGTTGACTATTATTCTAAGCTCCCGCCGGATGTGAATGAGCGCGATGTTATTATAGTTGACCCTATGCTTGCAACAGGCGGTTCTGCAGCTGAAGCATGCCGTATAGTCAAAGAGGCGGGATGCATGCGTATTAGGCTTGTTTGCCTTATAGCTGCACCAGAAGGAATTGAAGCAGTTTCAAAACTGCATCCTGATGTTGATATATTCCTTGCTGCTGTTGATAGCCACCTTAATGAGCATGGGTATATTGTCCCAGGGCTTGGTGATGCGGGCGACCGCCTTTTCGGCACAAAATAGCTTGCCTTTATAAACTTAGCGGCTGTGCAAAAACACAGCCGCTAAATATTTTTATGGCTTCAGCCAGTTGAGGCCGCGAAGCGGACGAAACAATAAACCAC
>CAYWTY010000049.1:12070-13152 GCA_964461335.1 uncultured Oscillospiraceae bacterium | reverse complement strand
CCCATGACAGCTTTCCTTGCACAGATGTGTAACCTATGTTTGACGCCGCTACAACCCCTAAGCCTGCGTAAATGAAAGCTGCTTGACACAAAGGCCTTCTTGTGGTAAAACTCAAATGTATTTATTAAGGGGTGAACAAAATGAAAATAACAAATATTTCAAACCCAACACGCTTTTTTGAAGTAATTAAAGATTGTAAGGGTAGTGTTGAGCTTGTTACAAAAGAAGGCGACAGGCTTAACTTAAAGAGCACGCTTTGCCAATATATTGCGCTAACCCAAATGTTTAAGGATGCGCGCATAAGTGATGTTGAACTTGTTGTTTCAGAACCAGAGGATTTTACAAAGCTGCTGGATTTTTTAGTGCGCGGCTAAAACATTAAAGAATTAAGCTGCGGCTATAAGCTTGCAGCTTTTTTAATGTCTAAAAATATATGCGTTTGTGCATACTGCAAGTAAACCCTATTTGGAGGCAATATGTATAAGGCGCGTAAAGTTTCGCTTGTGCTTTCTGTTATAGTTTTAACCCTGCTTTTGTTTGAAGCTGCAAACCCGAACTTGTTAAAGCCTGCTTTTAGCGAGGGCAATGCTTCGCATATTTTAAGGCTGCATGTTGTTGCAAACAGCAACAGAGAAAACGACCAACGGGTAAAGCTCCTTGTGCGAGATGCAATTTTAGCAAAGTTTGCGCCAGCAGCAAGCTTTGACGAGGCAAAATACATTGTGCTTAAAAATGGGCATGATGTGCAAAAAACAGTTGACGAAGTTTTAGAAGCTGAAGGCGTAAGCTATGGCGCATCGCTCCGCTACGGTAAAATGCACTTCCCTGAAAAAGAATATGGAAGCGTAACATATGCAGAAGGCGAATATGAGGCGCTTAAAGTAGAGCTTGGTGAAGCTTACGGCGAAAACTGGTGGTGCGTGCTTTTCCCCCCGCTTTGCTTAGTAGATATAGGTGTAGAGGATATACCCGACTCTGATAAAATAGTTTTCGAAAGCGACATACTAAGGCTCATAAAAAAATGGCGCAAAATGTAGGGGCGATTATTAACGCCCGCAATTTATACCGATAATGTAGGGGCG
>CAYWTY010000049.1:0-11970 GCA_964461335.1 uncultured Oscillospiraceae bacterium | reverse complement strand
CGTAGGGGCGGATACCATCCGCCCGCATCCGCCCGCAATTACCCCTACAACCCCATATTGTATAAAATGCCATTTTGTTACGCAATCCCTTGACTCCTCCCCCTCCATGCGCTAAACTAAAATCAATCGGTCGGCCACCCGACATACAGGAGGAGAAATGGCAAAGAAAAACCCCCTGCCTGAGGATACACGCTTCCTTATTAAAAACACAGCCTCATCCCTTTTTAAAAAAGGCGGCATTTATGCAACAAGCCTTGGCGACATTGCAAAAGCTGCTAAGCTTTCAAAGGGTACGCTTTACTACCACTTCCCTGCTAAGGAATACCTTGTCTTAGAAATTGCAGAAGCACATTTTTCAAAAATAACGGAAACGCTTTTTACATGGATTGATACGCTTACAAAAGAGCGTAATGTGCATGAGGCATTAAACGACCTTACTATGGAACTTTTAAGCGATAAGGAAGCGCTTAAGCTTCACTTTGCGCTTTTAAGTGAAGCGCTTCGCGAAGAGGGGCAGCTTTTAAGCCGCATAAACGCAAAGCAGCGCGAGTGGGCAGTTATGCTTGAAGTAGGTTCACTTAGGATGGATAATGCTACAGCTTCACGCTTTAAGGAATACAGCAGCACATATTTGGCGCTCCTTGACGGGTGCGGGCTGCATATGCTCTTAAACTCAAAGCTTGACGCTCTTATACTAAATTCGCTTTTAACAAAGCTTTAGGGGGCACAATGTTTGCACAATATTCAATAAATTCAGGCAGCATACTTGTTGCGGGCGACTCTGTTTTAAAGGGCGTAAGCTATGACGATGCTAGGGCGCGCCATGTACTCTTAAAAGAAAGTTTTTGCGCTGAAGCTGCAAAATTGCTAAAGCCTGCTGTTGAAAACATATCCCGCTTTGGCATTAAAAGCGGGGAGCTTTTTACGCTTTTATGCGATAAGCTTAAAAAAGGCGCAAAAGACGGTTCTTCGCCGCCAAGCCTTGTACTTCTCGAAGTTGGCGGAAATGATTGTGATTTTGACTGGGATGCTGTTGCAAGCGAACCAAAGGCATTGCATTTGCCAAACACAGTTTTAGAAAAATACAGCGAAAACCTTATGCGCATTATAAACCTTGTAAAAGATTCAGGGAGCCAGCCTGTATTGTGCAACCTGCCGCCAATTGACGCAGAGCGCTATTTTTTGCGCATAAGCCGCAATGAGCCTTTGCGCGCAAAAAAGCTCCTTGAGTTTTTAGGTGAAGTAGGGCGCATTTACTGGTGGCATGAAAGATACAGTGCAGCGCTAACGAGCATTGCACAAGCTACCCGCACCCCGCTTTTGCTTTTGCGTGAGGCTATACTTTCGTGTGATGACTATCGCAAGTATATAAGCGGCGATGGGCTCCACTTAAACGAGAGCGGCAATGCAAAGCTTTTAGAAACTCTGCTCGCCTATATAAGCCAATATGCGCCAAGCCTCTTACGCTAAGTAATTCCGTACTTTCTTCTTTAATATATATACAAGCGCCCCTTTTCGTGCTATACTAAAGGTATAACCCGAGGGGCTTTTTTTGTGTTAAAAAGCAGGCCTTCAGGCTGAATGCAAAGAGGGTTTTAATGCATATTGAGTCAATCCGGCTTGCTGAGTTTAGAAATTACGAGCGCTTAAAATTTTCCCCATCGCCTAAGCTCAATGTGCTCATAGGCGAAAATGCGGCTGGCAAAACAAATGTGCTCGAAGCGCTCTTCATTTGCGCTTTAGGCAGAAGCCACCGCACAAGGCATGATGCAGAGCTTATCCGCCATAGCGAAAGGTGCGCGTCAGTTGCTTTAGAGCTTAAAAAGCGCACAGGCTCGCATTCGATTGTATGCAGGCTCGATGCAATGCTTGGCAAGGAGCTTAAAGTCGATGGCAAGCCTTTAAGCCGTACAGGGGAGCTGCTTGGGCTTTTGCATGTTGTAATGTTTTCGCCAGAAGATCTTAAGCTTATAAAGCAGGGCCCGCAAGAGCGGCGAAGGTATATAGACATGGGGCTCTCTCAGCTTAAACCCAGCTATTATTACAGCCTTCAGCAGTACAACCTTTGCCTTAGGCAGCGCAATGCGCTACTAAAATCAGGCAATCCTGCTAAAGACGCGTTACTACCTTGGGATGAGCAGCTTTCTTGCCTTGGGGGGCATATAACAGCGCTTAGGCATGAATTTATAATTGCACATGCGAAAGAGGCAGAAAAGCTCCACAAAAGCCTTTCTGGCGGCTCTGAAACACTAATTGTAAAATACCTGCCCTCAGTAAAAGAAACAGGGCAAAACGAGTGTGAAGCAGCGCTAAAAGAGGCGCTAAAGGCTAACCTCGAGCGTGACAAAGCGCTTGGCGCAACAAGCGCAGGGCCGCACCGCGACGATATTCTCCTTGAGCTTAATGGCAAAGATGTGCGCGCGTTCGGCTCACAAGGTCAGCAGAGGACTGCTGCACTTTCACTTAAGCTCTCTGAGCTTGCGCTTATTAAATCGCTTGGTGCTGAAGCGCCTGTGCTTTTGCTTGACGATGTGCTCTCTGAACTTGACTGTTTACGGCAGCATATGCTTGTTGAGCTTATTAAAGAGATTCAAGTGTTTTTAACTGCAACAGAGCTTTACGGCTTAAAAGAGTCAGGGCTGGGTATGGCTGTATACGAGGTTAAAAACGGCTCCATTACTGAATGCGGCTAAAAAACAGTAAAAAGGCTGAAATATTTTTAGAGGGCGCTATGTTTGTGCATGTTGGTTACGAAACCTGTGTCCAAAGTGAGGCAATCTTGGCAATACTTACTAAAGAGAGTGCGCTTGCCTCAAAAGAAACGCGCAGCATCCTAAAATGCGCAAAAGAACGCGGCGCATACGACGAAAGCGCTGAAGGCGTGCGTTCTTATGTTTTCTTAAATGAGGCAGGCAGCCTTCGCGTAGTAGAGTCTGCGCTTAGGGCTAAGACGCTTTTTGAGCGTGTTTGTGCAAGCGGCTTCACCTTAAACTAAATATTCGCTTTTAGAAAAGGAAAGGGTTATATGGACTTAGAGCTAAACGGTGTTAATTCCCAATATGGCGTTTCACAGATTCAAGTTCTTGAAGGGCTTGAAGCTGTAAGAAGGCGGCCTGGCATGTATGTAGGCTCAACAGATACAAGGGGGCTTCACCACCTTGTAACCGAAGTTGTGGATAATTCAATAGACGAGGCGCTTGCAGGGTTCTGCACAAATATAAGCGTAACAATACATGCGGATAATTCAGTTACAGTTCAAGATGACGGCAGGGGCATACCTGTTGGCTACCACGAAAAAACAGGCAAGGATGCACTTGAAGTTTCGCTTACAATGCTCCACGCAGGCGGCAAGTTCTCAGGTGAGGGCTATAAGGTTTCAGGCGGGCTCCACGGGGTTGGCGTAAGCTGCGTAAATGCATTAAGCGAAAAGCTTGTTGCAACAGTTTGCAGAGACGGCGGCGTGTATCAGCAAAGCTATTCGCGCGGTATTGCAACATCACAAGTTGAAAAGCTTGCAACATGCCCAATAGAAGAACATGGCACAACAATTTGGTTCATGCCTGATGCGACAATTTTCGATGAGGTAAATTTCCACATTGAAACACTTGTGCTGCGCTTGCGCGAGCTTGCGTTTTTAAACGCAGGCATATGCATAAATGTGTTTGATGAGCGGCCTGAGCCAGGCATACAAAAGAACTTCTGCTATGAAGGCGGAATTGTTTCTTTTGTAGAGCACCTAAACAAAAACAAAGAAGCGCTCCATGGCCCGCCTATATTTATTGACTCTTTTCGCCAAGAAGAAGGCAAAGAAAACGCAAGCGTTGAAGTCGCAATGCAGTATAACTCAAGTTACATCGAAAACATTTTTACATATGCTAATAATATAGCCACAATTGAAGGCGGCAGCCACCTTGTGGGCTTTAAAAGCGCACTTACACGCGCAATGAACGATTATGGCAGGAAGTACAACCTTATTAAAAACGGGGATAATACGCTCTCAGGCGAGGATATCCGCGAGGGGCTTACTGCAATTGTAAGCGTAAAGCTGCTCGAACCCCAGTTCGAAGGCCAAACCAAAACAAAGCTTGGCAATGCGGATATTCGAACACTTGTTGAAAGTGCAGTTTCAAGCGGGCTAAGCGCCTATTTAGAAGAAAACCCTTCAATAGCAAGGCTTATTATAGATAAATGCATTACTGCCTGCCGTGCGCGGGATGCAGCGCGAAAAGCGCGTGAACTTACGCGCAGAAAGAGTGCGCTCGAAAGCACAAGCCTGCCTGGTAAACTTGCGGACTGCCGCGAGAAGGACCCTGCCCTATGCGAGCTTTTCATTGTTGAGGGCGACTCTGCAGGCGGCTCTGCTAAGCAGGGGCGAAACCCGCAATATCAGGCAATCCTCCCGCTTAGGGGCAAAATTTTAAATGTTGAAAAAACACGGCTTGATAAAATCCTTGCAAACGCAGAAATAAAAGCAATGATAACAGCATTTGGCGCAGGCTTTGATACTGACTTTGACCCAAGCAGGCTTAGGTACCATAAAATCGTATGCATGACTGACGCAGATGTTGACGGCAGCCATATACGCACGCTTTTGCTTACCTTCTTCTTTAGATATATGCGCCCGCTTATTGAAGAGGGGTATGTATATATAGCCCAGCCCCCGCTTTACAAAATAAGCAGGCAGAAACTTGAGCGTTATGTATATTCGGATGAAGAACTCGAAGAAACCCTAAACGAAATAGGGCGTGAGCCAAAGCCGACAATTCAGCGTTATAAGGGGCTTGGTGAAATGAACCCTGAGCAGCTTTGGGATACTACAATGGACCCTGAAAAGCGCATTATGCTAAGAGTCACGCTTGAAGATGCTATTGCAGCAGACGAAATCTTCACAATTTTAATGGGCGACAAAGTTGAGCCAAGGCGCGAGTTTATTGAGGCGAACTCAAGGCTTGTTTCAAACCTCGATGTTTAATTCTGCCAATAATGCTCAGCTTTAAAATAGAAAGGAAGCTCTATTATGGACGAAAATAGCCGCATTCTGCCGCTTGACATAGAAAAGGAAATGAAGCGCTCCTTTATTTCCTATGCAATGGCTGTAATAATAAACCGCGCTCTGCCCGATGTTAGAGATGGGCTTAAGCCTGTTCACAGGCGCATACTTTATGCAATGGATGAGCTTGGGCTTGGAAGCGACAAGCCGTTTCGTAAATCCGCTCGTATTGTCGGCGATGTGCTTGGCAAATACCACCCGCATGGCGACAGCTCAGTTTATGATGCAATGGTGCGCCTTGCGCAGGAGTTTAACACGCGCTACCCCCTTGTTGAAGGCCATGGCAACTTTGGCTCAGTTGATGGCGACTCAGCAGCTGCAATGCGCTATACTGAGGCACGCTTTAGCAAGATTTCGAGTGAGCTTATAGCTGACCTTGAAAAAAACACAGTTGATTTTGTTCCGAACTTCGATGAAACCCTGCTCCAGCCATCTGTTATGCCAAGCCGCTTCCCAAACCTGCTTGTAAATGGCTCAGGCGGCATTGCAGTAGGCATGGCAACAAACATACCCCCGCATAACTTAGGCGAGGTAATAGATGCGCTGCTTCTGCTTATTGAGTCGCCTGAAGTAACAGTAGACGACTTAATGGAGCATATAAGCGGGCCGGATTTCCCAACAGGCGGCATAATAATGGGCAGAGCAGGCATTGCAAGCGCCTACCACACAGGCCGCGGCAGGATTATTGTTCGCGCAAAGGCTGAAATAGAGCAGCTTAACCAAGGCAAAAGCCGAATTATTGTAACTGAGCTTCCATATCAAGTAAATAAGGCGCGGCTTGTAGAGCGCATTGCAGAGCTTGTGCATGAAAAAAGGCTTGATGGCATATCAGATTTGCGCGATGAAACAGACCGTACAGGTATGCGCATAGTTGTAGAGCTTAAGCGCGATGCTGATGCGAATGTTGTTTTGAACCAGCTTTACAAGCATACTGCAATGCAGGATACATTTGGCGTAATCATGCTTGCGCTTGTTGATGGCGAGCCTAAGGTGCTTACACTTTACGAAATGCTCTTTTACTACCTCGAACACCAAAAAGAGGTTGTAACAAGGCGCACAACATATGAGCTTGAGCGCGCTGAGGAGAGGCTGCACCTCTTGGTTGGGCTTATACGCGCACTTGAAAACATAGATGCTGTAATTGAGCTTATAAAAACTTCACCAAACGGACCTCTGGCAAAGGCGCGCTTAATTGCAGAATTTGAGTTTTCCGAACGTCAGGCGCAGGCAATCCTCGATATGCGTATGCAGCGGCTTACAGGGCTTGAGCGCGAAAAAATCCAAACAGAGGCTAATGAGCTTGAAAAGGCAGCAGCCTATTACAGGGCTGTGCTTAGCGATGAGGGGCTTCTGCTTTCAATAATCCGCGATGAAGTACTTACGCTTAAACAAAAATATGCGGACAAAAGGCGCACGGAAATTTCCGATATAATCGAAGATATTGATATGGACGATATTATCCGCGAGGAGGAAATGTGCGTAACTCTAACCCACTTCGGCTATATAAAGCGGCTTGCGTCAGATACTTACAAAGCGCAGGGCAGGGGCGGGCTTGGCGTAATAGGCCAGGGCACGCGTGAGGAGGACTTTGTCGAGCACTTGTTCGTAACCTCAACCCACGCGCATATAATGTTCTTTACGAACTATGGCCGCGCATTTAAAATAAAATGCTACATTATTCCTGAGGCAGGGCGGCAAGCTAAGGGTACTGCAATTGTAAACCTCCTTCAGCTCCAAGGCGGCGAGCGCATAAATGCCGCTTTCCCTGTAACTAAGGAGGATGAGGGCGAATACCTTGTAATGGCAACGCGCCAAGGCGTAATTAAAAAGACAGAGCTTCTTGAGTTTGACAATATCCGCCGCGGGGGCATAATTGCGCTTGGGCTTCGCAAAGACGATGAGCTTATAGGCGTTGAGCTTTCATGCGGCAATGATGAGTTCCTGCTTGCAACTGCAAAGGGCAAGTGCATCCGCTTCCACGAAAACGATGTAAGGAGCATGGGCAGGGTTGCAACAGGCGTTAGAAGCATCCTCTTAGCTAAAGACGATAATGTTGTTGCAATGGCAAAAGTAATCCCTGGTGCTGGTGTGCTTACAATAACAGAAAACGGCATGGGCAAACGCACTCCGGAAGAAGCATACCGTAACCAAAGGCGCGGCGGCAAGGGTATAATAGTAATGCAGGTTAACGATCGCACAGGCGACCTTTGCGGCTTGAAAATGGTAAATGGGGATGAGGATTTGCTTTTAATCCGCGATGACGGCATGGTTTTAAGGACGCCTGTTGCGGAAATCAGCCTACACTCAGGCCGCGGCACACAGGGTGTAAGGCTTATGCGCGCTGATGAGGGCACACGCATTGCAGGCGTTGCAATTGCGCCGTCTCTAACCGAAGAAGAAGATATAACAAAAATGGAAGGCAGAGTGCATTTTGACGAAGAGGCAAATACTCTATCTTCTCAAAGCATAGAGTCTGAAGAAGAAGATATTACAAAAACGGAAGGCAGAGTGCATCTTGACGAAGAGGCAAATACTATATCTTCACAAAGCAGTGAGCCTACAAAGGGCGAGTAAGCAAAGGGCGCGCTATGGCTAGCCCTAATATTCCTGCTGAACTTTTTGCGCTTGCAGGCGCGTTTAGCAAAAAAGGCGCTGTACTTTATGCAGTAGGCGGGCTTTTGCGAAACGCGCTTTTAAATATCCCTGCAAGCGATACAGACCTTTGTTCAAAGCTCCTGCCAAACGAGGTTAAAGCGCTTTGTGAAGGTTTGAACCTTTCTTGTGCTTTAAGTGCGCCTGAGTTTGGCAGCGTAATAATACATACAGGCAGCTTAAGCTTTGAACATACCACATTTAGAAGCGAAGCATACCCAATAGGCGGCAGGCACAGACCCCATGAAGTTAATTTTGGCGCTTCACTTGAAGAGGATGCCTTTAGGCGCGATTTTACATGCAATGCACTTTATATGGATATTTTAACTGGCAGGTTTCTTGACCCAACAGGCGCAATAGACGATATTAAGCGCCGCATTGTACGCGCAACAAGCAAGAACCCCAATGATATAATGCGCGATGACGGGCTTCGTGTAATGCGCCTTGTGCGCTTTTCGTGCGAGCTTGGCTTTATGATAGACGAAGCTACATTTGCTGCAGCAAAGGAAAACGCAATTTGCCTTAAGGACATTGCAGCTGAGCGTATACGCGATGAGCTTGTAAAAATCCTCCTAAGCGATATCCGCTATAAAGCGCTTACAGCTTCAGGGGACTCCCCTGTGCTTAGAGGGCTTGAGCTTCTTTTAGAGCTTGGCGTACTAAAGCTAATAATGCCCGAACTGCTTGAAGGCGAGGGCGTATCTCAGCGGCCCGAGTTTCACGCATATGATGTGCTGCGCCATAATATGCACGCATGCGCTTTTGCAGAGCCTACTCTGCTTTTAAGGCTTGCTGCGCTTTTGCATGATGTTGGCAAGCCTGCTGCACTTAAGGCAAAGGGGCTACCGAGCGGGGCAGGCGGCTTTGCAAAGGAAAACATACCCGAAGGTATGCTTGAGAAAAGAACAACGCCAATGCTCCACCACGACACCTTGGGAGTGCCTATTGCCCGGGAAATACTAACACGGCTGCGCTTTAGCAACATGCTTATTGAAGAAACGCTCTTCCTAATTGAACACCATATGTTTGACTTAAACTTTCAAGCGCGCGACTCTAAGCTTAGAAGCCGCTTTGCCACCTTTGGCTATGAGCGTTCATTAAGGCTTGTTAAGATGCGCGAATCGGATGTTTTAGGGAGCGGGCTTGCGCCAAAGGGGTATAGGGCGCATCGCTGGCTGCTTGTGCTTGAAGCCATGAAAACAGAAGGTGCGCCGTTTTCTTTGGCTGAGCTAAACTGCACAGGCAAGGATATTATGGCTTGGCTTGAAATCAAAGAGTCTAAAGAGGTTGGCGAAATGCTAAAACGCCTGCTTCTTCATACTGCGAGAAACCCAAAAGATAACCACCCTGCTGCTTTAATGCGCCTTGCAAAAGGCTTTGCAAAAGACAGGAAGCCATAAGCAGCGCTTTAATATTATTGAGGTTTAGCAAAAATCCTTATAATATAAAAGCTGCAGTTTGTGTTACAATATAAGAGCTGGCTTTCTTAAAAGCCTGTAAACAGGTGGTATTATGTCGATTACGCTATCTCAGTTTACTGAGGAACTCTTTCAAAACCCTGTATTATTCATAACTGTACTTTTAATTACAGGGGTTGTTTTTGTAAACGGTTGGACTGATGCACCAAACGCTATCGCCACCTGCATTTCAACGCGCTCAATGTCCCCAAGAAACGCCATTTTAATGGCTGCAGGCTTTAACTTCCTTGGGCTTCTCCTTATGACATTCATAAATGCGAGCGTTGCAGTAACAATTTACAATATGGTCGACTTTGGCGTTGATGCGCATGAGGCGCTTGTTGCGCTTTGTGCAGCTATGTTTGCAATTGTGCTCTGGGCAACAGTTGCATGGTATTTTGGCATACCAACAAGCGAGAGCCACGCGCTTATAGCAGGCATTTCAGGCGCAGCAATTGCGCTCCACGGTAGCTTTACCGGAATAAATGGCAGCGAGTGGGTTAAAGTCTTATACGGGCTTGTGCTCTCAACCCTGCTTGGCTTTGCGCTTGGCTTCTTCACAGTTAGAAGCGTTGAGAATATCTTCAAGCGCAAGGATAGGCAAAAGACAGCAGGCTTTTTTAAAAATGCTCAAATTGCAAGCGCAGCTGCAATGGCATTTATGCACGGTGCGCAGGACGGCCAAAAGTTTATGGGCGTATTCATGCTTGGCATTTTCTTAGTTCACGGCGAAGCAAATGTAACAGGCTTTGTAATCCCCCTGTGGATGATTGTTTTTTGCGCAATTGTAATGGGCGTTGGCACATCAGTAGGCGGCTACCGCATAATTAAGGCAGTTGGCATGGATATGGTACGCCTTGAAAAATACCAGGGTTTTTCAGCAGACCTTGCAGCAGCGCTCTGCCTTTTATTCTTCACTCTAACAGGCATACCAGTAAGCACTACGCATACAAAAACAACTGCAATTATGGGTGTTGGTGCTGCAAGGCGCGTTTCAAGCGTAAACTGGGGCGTAGCAAAGGATATGCTTATTACTTGGGGGCTTACATTCCCTGGCTGCGGGCTTATAGGCTACCTTATGGCAAAGCTTTTTATGTGGTTGTTTTAGAAAAGGAGCAGATATGGCGAAAAGGACAAAGAGTTATTATTTTGAAAGCTTAATTGAAGGCGCGGAGTTTTCACTTAAAGCTGCACAAATGCTCGACGATGTGCTAAGAGATTTTGCACCTTCAGCACTTCGCGAAAACATAGTGAAGATGCACGAAATTGAGCATGGCGCAGATATTGCAAAGCATAAGATGATGAGCAAGCTTGCAAAGGAATTTATAACGCCAATAGACCGTGAAGATATTATTCGGCTTGCCCAAGGAATAGACGATGTGACTGATGCAATTGAGGATATTCTTTTGCGCGCGCATATGTTCAACATAAAAATTATTGAGCCTGAGGCGCATGAGTTTACAGAAATGATTGTTGACTGCTGCAAGGTTCAAATGGAGCTTCTTAAAGAATTTGAAAACTTCCATAAGTCGACTATTATCTACGACCTTATAGTAAGTGTTAATGACCTTGAAGAAAAGGCGGACAAGCTCTATACAGAATCTGTGCATACGCTGTTTTCTTCAACAAGCGACCCTGTTATGCTAATTGCATGGAACGAGCTTTTTAACCGCTTCGAAAAATGCTGCGACGCACTTGAACATGTTGCAAATATTGTAGAAAGCGTAATAATGAAGAATGTCTAAGCTTTAAACAAATGTAAAGAGCCATGCGGCAGTAGAGATAATGCCGCTTAATGCACTAAAGAGCAGCAGCGCCATAGGCAGGGCGCGCTGTTTTTTTGTTCTTCTTGCCCTATGCTCCATATATGCTATTATAAGCCCCACAATAGCTGCAAGCGGCCCTGCAAAGCCAGGGAAGCTGAAAAAGTATTTGCTGCTTAGCATAAAAAAGTCTAAACCGCAAAAAAGTGAAAACACAGCGCAAAGAAAAGAAAGCGTCAGCGCCATAAATGCCCCCCTTCCTCCTTTCTCAATTATTGTAGCACAAAGGTATGGAAGAAAGCTTAAAACTTATGCTATACTCTAAGTATAAGTTAAGGAAAAATTAAGCAGCTTAATTAATTTTAGCCTGCTTACTTAACCACGTACGACTAAGCTTTGAAGGGAGAAACAAATGAAACAACTAAAGGGCACAAAAACAGAAGCTAACTTGATGGAGGCGTTTTCAGGCGAAGCGCAGGCGCGTACAAAGTACACCTATTATGCTTCACGTGCAAAGAAGGACGGCTATGAACAAATTGCCGCTTTATTTATGGAAACTGCTGAAAACGAAAAAGAGCATGCAAAGCTCTGGTTCAAACTGCTCCACGATGGCATCCCCTGCACTGAGGAAAACTTAAAAGCTGCAGCTGCAGGCGAAAACTACGAGTGGACTGATATGTACAGCCGCATGGCAAAAGAAGCGCGTGAAGAAGGCTTTGAAAACATAGCTGTACTTATGGATGGTGTTGCTGCAGTTGAAAAGCGGCACGAAGAACGCTACCGCAAGCTGCTCCTAAACATCCAGGAAGATAAAGTCTTTAAGCGTGAGCTTCCGGTTAAATGGCATTGTGCAAACTGCGGCCATGTACACGAAGGCGAAGAGGCACCTGCAATTTGCCCTGTATGCGCGCACCCGCTAAGCTTCTTCCAGCTACTCGCAGAAAACTACTAACCTATATAGGGTCTTTGCTCTTACATCCGCACTAAAGGCACGGGGCTGTAGCAGTAACAAGCTACGGCTCCTTTTTCATTTTAGAGAATGCGCATC
>CAYWTY010000048.1:0-13434 GCA_964461335.1 uncultured Oscillospiraceae bacterium | reverse complement strand
TAAGCTCGCCTATAAGAAGCGTGTTTATGCGAATACGCTCGCTTATGGAGTTTAGCTCAGTGCGCAAAAGATTAGCCTGCTCCCTTACTGAACCAACATCAGCTTCGAGCGTTTTTATATCAGCAGGTGTACGCCCATTCGCAGCCATTGCAGCATCTTTATACAAGGCCTTTGAAGCGCTGAGGCGTTCGTTAAACTCTGCAAGGTTATTAAGCTCGTTTTTAAGCGCATCAGGCTCAATAAGCGCGCTTTCAAATTCTCTTTCACATGCAAACCCATAAGCATTTAGCGCAATGAGGAAATTCGAATGCGCTTCTTCTGCATCTGCTAAGAGCTTAGGTTTTTTTTGCTCTGCATCATGCATGCGATTATTTGAAGCCTCAAGCTGCATTTGTAAAGCCCTGTATTCTTGTTCGCTTTGCTCTAACTTTTCTCTAAGCGCTTCACTCTCGCTCTTAAGGTTTTTAAGCGCAAGCTCAGCTTCATTTCGCCCTTTAAAGTCAAGCTCGTTTTTTAAAGCATTAAGCTCTGCGCTTAACTCTGCGCTTAAAAGGGTTGCAGCTTGAAGCTCCTCTAAAGCAAGCGCAAGGCATTCTTTTGCTTTTACTTCTTCTGCTTCTGTGCTTTTTAAGAGGGCATTAAGCTCATTTTTGCTTTCAAGCGCCTGTTCTGCAGCATGCTTTTCTGCTAAAAGCTGCTCTGCCTCATCATTTGCTGCCTTTTGCATTTCTAAAAGCTTAATGCTAAGCATTTCGCGCTGTGGAGCTTCAAACCAAAAAAACTCATTTAAGCTGACTTCAAGCTGTTTTTTTAGCTCGTCAAGCCGTGCTGCTGCTTTAGCTGTACTCTCTGTAAGCTTCAATAGGGCGCTGCGGCTTTCTTCATAATCTTTTTTTGCCTGCTGCACTTCAGCTTCATTTGGGCTTGTTGATAAAAGCTTTGCAGGCGAGGGGTGGCTAAGGCTCCCGCAGACAGGGCATGGCATTCCCTTTGAGAGCGACTTTGCAAGTATGCCTGCTTGTGAGCTTGAAAATGCCGCTTCAAGCTTTACTGCATATATGCCAAGCTCTTCGGATTGAGCAGCTGCAGTTTCAAAGAGCCCTTTTTGCGTTTTATGTGCTTCTTGCTGCTCCTTATGCAAGCTGATTAGCGTAAGCGCATGCGCAAGACTCTTGCTTTTGTTTATAGCCGCACTAAGCCTTAAGCTAATAGCGTCGAGATTTATAGCATCAAGCAAAATGAGCTTTTGGCGAAGTTCCTCAGTTTTACCTTTAAGCGCCTCAAGCGCGCTGCTTTGCTGCTTATGGCTCGTATTTAAGCGCGTAGAATTACAATTTGCTTCCTTAAGTTTTGCTTCAAGGCGCTCAAGCGCATCATACTTTGGCAGAGCCTCATTTAAAAGCGCGAGTTTGTCGTTAAGACTTCGCCTCTCACCCTCTCGGTTAAGTTCAGCCTTATACTCACGCGTTAAAACATCGAATTTGGCTGTACGCTCATTGACCTGCTCTTTATAGCCGCTTATTTCAGCCTCTAAAGTATCAAATTCCGATAATATGCGCTTTCGTGCATCTCTAAGCGGCTTTACGCTATAAAGGGCAGCTTCTGCAGCTTTTAGCTCATCCTTTCGCACTTTAATAGCGGGGAGCTGCGCTTCAAGCTCAAAAAGCGAAAGCCTTGCATCCTCGCGGCGTTTTATAAGAGCCTCAGTTTCCTTTGCAGCTGCAAGCGCTTCAAGCATCTTAGCAAACCCTGCCTCAGCAATGCTTAATTCTCCTTCTGCTTGCTCCTTATTTACTTCGTCTGCTTTTATAAGCGCGCTAAGTGCTTCAAGAAAATGCGCTGCATCCTGAGCAGAATACTTTAAAAGCGCAGCATAGCTTTCGTCAGCTTCATCAGCTCGAATGCTTGCCATGAGCTTTTCCATTTCTGCGCAATGCAGGCTGTATGAAGTTTTGCGCTCAAGCACATACTCCTTAAGCTTCTTTTGGAGCAGGCTGTAAGGCATGGTTCCAAATACATCTCTAAGTATTAGCTCGCGTTGTGCACTTTTAGCTAAGAGCAGCTTCCTAAAGTCATCCTGAGCAAGCATTGCTATTTGTAAAAACTGCTTTCTGTCAAGCCCGAGAAGTTCCTCAATATTACGTTTAACTCCTCCAGCAGTAGCAATCACTTTGCCATCGGGCAATGTGAGTACAGCCTTTTGCTTATGCTCCTGCGTGCCGCTGCCGCGTATTTTCGGGCGGGTATAGGCGGGCTCCCTGTAAACTGTGTACTCTTTGCCCCTAAGTTCAAAAGTAAAGCGCGCATATGTAACTGTTTCAGGTGCTGCGAAATGGCTCCGAAGTGATTCCGGGGTTCGCGTCTCGCCAGAGGGCAAGCCGTAAAGCGCAAAAACTATACCGTCAAATAGGGATGTCTTGCCTGAACCCGTATCCCCGCTTATAAGAAATAGCCCTGTTCCGAGCTTTAAAAAGTCAAGCTCCTGCACTTGCGCAAACGGACCAAACGCACATAGGCTTAAGCAAATCGGCTTCATTCCTTCACCACGCTTTCAAGCTCAAGTAAAAGCGTTTTCAAAAGATGCCTGCTCTTTTCATCAAGCGGAGCGCCATTTTGGAGCATGTAAAACTCCTCAAAAAGTTCAAGAGGCGCTTTTGCATTAAAATTAAGCTCAACTGCAACCTGCTCGCTATTAAAATCACGCTCATAACTTAGCTGCATAGTGTTTGGGTAAAACTCACGAATGCGGTTCATTGCATCAAGCACATCGAATTCGTCTTCAAGGACTATTTTTACATAATCCTCACACCCAAGAGGCGCAGACTTAACAAGCTCTGAAAACTTCCCTTTAAGGTTTATCATATCCCTTAAAGGGGTTATTTCTAAGAGCTGAACTTTTACATTCCCCTTAGCTAAAAGCTCAACAAAAAGCGCTCCTTTTTTATCTAGCGCTTCTGAAAAATCGTATTTTAACGGAGTCCCTGAATAGTAAATGGAACCTGAAGCAGGCTGTGCTTTGTGAAGATGCCCAAGCGCAATATAGTCAAACTCAGGGAAGATTGAAGCATCAATTCTGTCAAGCCCGCCTACAAGAGTAGACTCCGAGGCTGACCTTAGCCCGAATGAGCCTTGTGCAGTTACATACTGGTGCGCCAAAAGCACATTCCTGCATGAAGGGTCTAAAGAAATTGTAGAAAGCGCAGCTTTAACAGCATCCTCATGCGTTTCAATTTCAAGCTCCAGAAAATACGGCTGCAGTTGCGCAGGCCGCACATACGGGAGCAAGTATATGTCAACAGGCCCGTGTTCATCATGAAGGCGCACCTTATTTATAGAGCCATTAAATATGCCCGAAATATGCAAGCCGCTTTTCACTAAAAGCTTGTTTGCAAACTCAAGGCGCATAGCAGAGTCGTGGTTGCCTGCAATTAAAAATACAGATGTGCTGGTTTTTATAAGCTCAGTCAAGAACTCGTCAAGAAGCGCAATTGCAGTTTCTGATGGAATTGCCTTGTCAAACACATCGCCCGAAATCAGCACAGCATCCGCTTTATTGGCTTGTGCAAGGCTTATTATTTGGTTTAGCGCATGCTTTTGATCCTCGAGCAGCGAGAACCCGTGGAGCCGTTTTCCAAGATGTAAATCTGCAATATGAAGCAGGTTCATACTTAATAAATTATAGAGCTATACTTTGCGCATTTCCCCTGGGAAAGCTATTGAAAGTGCGCCCGGGCCTCCATGTGCGCCAATTACTGCGCCCATAGGATAAATGCGCACAATAAGCTTTGGTTTAACAAGCTCTTCAAGCTTGCGCGCATCGTCTATGCACTGCGCGTGGGTTATGTGAACAAGTTTAGCAGATAGAGTATCGAGTTTTTCATATACAAGCTCTGCAAGGCGCTTAATTGAGGCGCGGCGGCCTTTGACCTTTTCGCGCGGTATTATTTTGCCTTCGCTGTTAAGTTCCATTATTGGCTTTATATCGAGGAGCGTACCAAGCGCTGCAGCTGTGCCTGTCACCCTGCCGCCGCGGCGCACATATGTAAGCTCAGCTAAGGTAAACCAATACTGAATCCTCATCTTGAGCTTTTCAATTGTATTAAAGCAGCTATGAATATCGCTCCCTTTACGCTTTAGCTCAACCGCTTCTTCAAGCAGCAGGCTCTCGTTCGCACTCCCCCCAAGTGTGTCTACAATTAAAATCGACCTTTCTGGGTAGCGCTCTCTAAGCTCTGTGCGTGCAACAAATGCGCTATTAATAGTGCCGGAGAGAGCGCTTGAAAACCCAATATAAAGAATATCCTTGCCCTCTTTTAGCATAGGCTCCCACAGGCCTAAAAAACTGTCAACCGTTGCCTGAGAAGTTGTTGCCACTTTCCCCTTGCGCATTTGCTCAAATAAATGAGCTGTTGTTTCAGGGCGCATATCATCAGGGAAATCCTCACTGCCAAAGTGCACATGCAGCGGTACAAATGTCGCTTCAAGTTCTTCGATGCGCTCAAGCGTCATATCTACAACAGAATCCGTTGTAATATAATAACTATTCATTCGTAACCCTTCTGGCTGCAATTTTTAAATTACAGTAGTAAGCTCTTTTAGTTCCTGCGCGGGCTGCCTACAAAAAATACTGCAAGCGTACCCGGCCCAGCGTGTGCGCCTATTACAGCGCCAACAGAGTAAATGCGGACATCCATGCCCGGGTAGCGCTCTGTTATAAGCTCCATAAGCTGCTGCGCTTCAACTCTTGCATCCGCATGGCATATGTTTACAAAATGCGTGTCATCGACATTTATATTATCCTCAAGGTGCTTAAACAGCTTTTTAATAGCTGCACGCCTGCCCTTTATTTTATCTTGTGAAACGAGCTTGCCCTCTGGCGTAACAGTAAGTATGGGCTTAATGCTTAAAAGCGTTGCAATTGTTGCTGCTGCACCTGAGACCCTGCCGCCGCGCCGCAAATAGACCAAATCGTCAACTGTAAACCAATGGTGTATGCGCTGCTTAAGTTTTTCAACAGCTGCAAGGCATTCTTCAAACCCAAGCCCGTTGTTTTTCAGCATAACCGCATGCTCAAGGAGCATGCCTTCACCTGAGCTCGCACAAGCAGAATCTAATATTTCAATTCGCCTTTGCGGGTAGAGCTCAAGGAGCTGCTCACGCGCAACAAGCGCACTGTTAATAGTGCCTGAAAGTACGCTTGGAAACGCAATGTAAAGAATATCTTCTTCAGCTTTTAGGATTGGCTCCCAAATCTCAAGGAAGTTTTCAACAGTTGCTTGTGCTGTTGTAGGCGAGTGGCCTTCGCGCATTGCGTTGAAAATACGGTGTGCGGATTCTTCTTTCATATCGTCAGGGAAATCTTTGCCATTAAGCAGCACATGCAGCATAACAAAGGGAACGCCGAGTTCCTGCATGCGCTCGGGTGTAAGGTCTACGGTAGAATCGCTCGTAATTTGGTAAGCCATTGGTGCCTCCTTATATTAAACTGCGCCAGTTAAAAATATTTCTATGCCTGATTTGCTTTATTGTATTGCCTTAAACGCCATATTGCAAGAGTTTGAGTGTGACAATGAGGTGACATCTCCATTAAGACTAAATTTAGACAAAAAAGGCGGGCAGCAAAACTTATTTACTGCCCGCCATGGTTCACTTTACTTAGGCTCTTGGGCCTGCCTTTATTATATGTTCGGGCATATCCTTATACTTTTCGAAGTTTTTAATAAAGCGCTTTGCAAGATCCTTAGCCTTAAGGTCGTATGCGTCTTTATCCTTCCATGCGCTTCTCGGGTTGAGCACACCCTCGGGTACGCCGGGGCAGGATGTAGGCACGAGCACGTTGAATATCGGGTCGTTTACAAACTCGCTCTTTTCAAGCTCTCCGTTTAAGGCAGCAGTTATTATTGCACGCGTAAACTTTATGCTCATTCGCGGCACTTCGCCTGCAGGCCCGCCTGACCAGCCTGTGTTTACAAGGTAAACATTCGCCTTGTACTTATTTACATACTCACCCAAAAGCTTTGCATATACAGATGCGAAAAGCGGCAGGAAGGGCGCGCCAAAGCATGTTGAGAAAGTTGCCTGCGGCTCGGTTACGCCACGCTCTGTACCTGCAAGGCGTGCAGTATAGCCAGAAACAAAGTGATACATCGCCTGGTCGTTGTTAAGCTTTGAAACAGGCGGCAGCACCCCGAACGCATCCGCAGTTAAAAACACAACAGCCTTGGGTTGGCCAGCAACACCAGGAATAATGCAATTAGGGATATATTCCACAGGGTAGCCGGCACGCGTATTTTCTGTTACGCTTTCGTCATCAAAGTCGAGCTTGCGCGTGTTTTCATCCATTACTACGTTTTCAACAAGAGAGCCGAACTTTATAGCATCCCAAATTTGGGGCTCGTTTTCGCGTGAAAGCTTTATGCATTTTGCATAGCAGCCGCCTTCAAAGTTAAACACGCCTTCGTTTGTCCACCCGTGCTCGTCGTCGCCTATTAGCCTGCGGTCCGGGTCAGCAGAAAGCGTTGTCTTGCCTGTTCCGGAAAGCCCGAAGAATAGCGCGACATCTCCGCTTTTGCCAACATTTGCAGAGCAGTGCATAGGGAAGACGCCCCGCTTTGGCAAAAGGTAGTTCATAACTGAAAAAATGCCCTTTTTAATTTCGCCTGCATACTGGCTTGCAGCAACAAGCACAAGCTTCTTTTCGAAATGCGTAAGAATTGCAGCTTCTGAGCGCACTCCGTCAAGCTCTGGTATGCATTTAAACCCAGGTGCAGCTATTACAGTAAAGCCGGGCGCAAAGTTTTCAAGCTGCTCTGGCGTTGGGCGAAGCAGAATTTGGTGTGAAAAAAGGTTCTGGCTTGCAAGTTCGTTTATAACACGAATTGGGAGCGCGTAGTTTTCATCTGCCCCTGCAAACCCGTCGAAAATAAAGATTTCGCGACCTTGCAGATACGCCATCATTTTATTGTAAATTGCATCGAATTTTTCTTCGGATATAGGGGAGTTAACGCTGCCCCATTCGATTTCGTCGTGTACACCAGGAGAGTCTACAACAAAGCGGTCATTAGGTGAGCGGCCTGTATATTTGCCTGTGTATACAACAAGCGCGCCTGTGTCTGAGAGCTTGCCGTCATTGCGCTCAACTGCCATTTCTGTAAGCACAGCAGGCTCAAGGTTGCGATAGACAGCTTTTGGGGCAATAATCCCCATGGATTCACAGTAAGCTTTCATATGTTGGTGTTTTGCTCCTTTTATAAATGATTCACTGCCTTAACATAAACTGAGCTTATATCATAATAGTATTTTCAGCTAAAGCAACAGCAGCGGCAATGTTTTTTCAACCTGAGAAAAATTTTCCCCAGTAAAGAACATACTATACTAAAAAACTTAAGCAGGCAAGTGTAGAATAGCAGTTTTGCAAGAATGTTTTGCTGATGTTGCAAAATGCTTTAACAGAGGGCAAACATATAAGCGGCACTTTTGGCGTTTGCAACTTCTTCCATACATGCTATACTTAAAAAAAAGGAGCGTGTTTTATGAAAAAACTGCTTTTGATAGGCACAGGAGGCACAATTGCCTGCCTGCCGACAGAAGAGGGGCTTTCTCCGGGTACACCTGCGTGCGACCTGCTCTCCTTTTTGGAGATGGATACTTCCGATATATGCTGCCACGATCTTTTTGCACTCGACAGTTCAAATATTCAGCCTGAAGAATGGCGCATAATGGCAGGCTGCATTCATGAAGCTAAAAATGAATATTCAGGCATTGTCATTGCACACGGTACTGACACAATGGCGTATTCTTCGAGCATGCTCTCATTTATGCTTAGAGGAATTGAAATACCCATTGTTTTTACTGGCGCCCAGTTTCCAATTTATTACCCTGACTCAGACGGGCGCATTAACCTTAGAGATGCTATTATTGCTTGCCGCAGCTTAAAAGGCGGAGTTTACGTGTGTTTTGGCGGATCTGTTATTTTAGGCTGCAGAACTGTTAAAGTGCGAACCACCTCACTCAATGCATTTGAGAGCATAAACTACCCTTATATAGGGGTGCTTGCAAACGGGAAATATATTGAGCTGAACAAACCTCCTGTTGTTGAAGGGGGCTTCGTATTTAACTACTCAATTGAGCCGAACGTAGCGCTTATTAAGCTTATTCCAGGCGCAAACCCCTCGCTTTTTGATGCGCTGCCTGGCTGCGGCTACAAAGGGCTTGTTGTTGAAGCGTTCGGGCTTGGCGGGGTGCACAGCATAAGGCGCGACCATACGGAGTCGCTTATAAAACTTCTAAAAAGCGGGATGCCTGTTGTGCTTTCCTCACAATGCCTTTATGAAAAAAGCACGCCTGCTGTATATGAGGTAAGCAGGACGCTTTCAGATGCAGGGGTACTTTCCGCAATGGATATGACAAGCGAAGCAGCAGTTACAAAGCTTATGTGGACACTTGGCCAAACAAGCAGCCTTGACGACATACGCAATATTATGAGCACAGACCTATGCGGGGAACTCTCGCCCTAAGCTTAGGCAAGCTTACCCCGCTAAGCAAAAAAACTAAAGTGCTTAAATAGGCTATGGAACTTGTGGAGTTATGGGCGGCTGTTGGAAATAGCCCTGGCCTACAACAATTCTGCCGTTATATGCTTTATATGTTGACTTTGCCAAAAGCTCTTTTTTAACTTCAACCCCTGCTTTATAGTAATGCTTGTAGGATTGCCAAATAGAGCCGTTTTTGCGGCCAATCTGCTCTTCGTAATAATCCCAAGCAACGGTTGAATCAACTATGATTTCCATATCGCCCGTAGGATAGAGGGTTTCAAGCCTGCTTGAAGTCAGCTTTATTTCGTCATATTCTTCAGGCAGAGGTTCGCCGAAAATTTCGATAAGGAGCGTCTTATCATCCTGCCCTTCAAGGAGAGGCCCGTCCGCCTTATCTATTGCATAGGCAAAAAGATATATATCTGATGCAGTGTTGTTTTTAAACTGGAAATCTATGCGCCCTGTATCGATTGTCGCATCAAGCCCCTGCGTTATGTAGCTTATAGGGCTTGAGTGGTTGCGGCGGTTCACAATTTCAAGGTCTGCTTTTACAACTGCATTATAGAGCGTTGTGCTCACTTGGCACACGCCGCCTCCTGCCTGGTCTTCAGTTGTACCCTGCACAATTGCAGGTGCAGGCTTCCAGCCCCCCTCATAAGTGCGCGGGCCTAAAGTATCGTTTGTTGAAAATACCTCACCCGGCTTTAAGACAAAACCATTTACAAGAGCTGCAGCCTTTTTTACGTTAAATACTCTATCAGCGCGGTTATAGGGTGTTTTTTTGAAGGAAGTTTCAGCTTTTGAGCGCTGGATAAGCGTTGCTTTAAGCGACTCTACTGTAATTTCAGGCTCCTCATACACTATGGGCAGTTCAACATCCCCATATTCATGCTTATCTGCTCGGGTTTTAAGCAGGGTTAGGAGCGCCTCTACATCAAGCTGTTCGCCTGCAACTGCTTCAGTATAAATAAAGTAATCCTCTACGCTTAAATCCATTGCAACTGATGCGTCAACAGGCTCTTTGTTTATACGCTCAGCAAATGCGATGAGCTTATCTTTTGCAGGAGATACATCAAGCGTAAAGTCAATAGGGAAATTCTTCGGCTCTTCTGTGAGCGCTTCGCGCTGATTTCTTTTTTCTAACAGATTGCCAATGTTGCCATATTCAATAGCTTTTGCAAGCACATCTTCAGTATTAAACAAAAGCTTCATATCAGCTTGAGTAAGCGTTATAGACTCAGTGCCTGCATCAAGCACAAATTGTACATTTGCTGCCATCTCGCGCTCAAGCGGTAGAAGCGCAGCCCTTGCTTCTTCTAGCGTTTTCCCCTCAAGAGCAATATTCATAACGCTTATCCCTGGCGCAAAGCGCAAGGTTTCACGGTCCGCTTCATCAATTGGCGCATTTGCTTTCTGCTCTTGTATTAAAAGCGCACCTATTGCAGCAGTGCCTAATGCTAAGAGAACTAAAAGAACACGTAAGAGACGCACAGTGAGGCTCTTTTTTTCACGAGGTTTGCTCATGTATTCTCCTTAGCGCAAATATTGGCGCTGTTTAATTTTGATACTAATGTACATATTATTATCTTCACATGGCATTTGTCAACCGCACAAAGGCGCATATGCTAAGCCTTTACATATTGTTGATTTAATGTTATAAAGCAATATGCTATTATTTAAGAATTGAATGAATTGTGCATACAATTACACAATAACAGGGAGATAGAGCATGAAAAAACGAATTGTAATTGCGCTTGGCGGCAATGCGTTAGGCAGAGATTTAAGCGAGCAAATGAAGGCAGTAAAAGTTACTGCAGCTGCAATTGCGGATTTAGTAGAGCAGGGCAGCGAGGTTGTTATTTGCCATGGCAACGGCCCGCAGGTGGGCATGATAAACCTTGCTATGGAGCACCTAAATATCCCGCTTTCTGTTTGCGTAGCAATGAGCCAGGCATATATAGGCTATGATTTGCAAAATGCACTTAGGGAGGAGCTTTTGCTTCGGGGGATAAATAAACCTGTTTCAACTATAATTACCCAGGTGCTTGTTGACAAAGAAGACCCTGCTTTTAAAAACCCCACAAAGCCTATTGGCCGCTTTCTTTCAGAAGAGGAAGCAAAAGCGCTTAAGGCAAACGGGCAAGCTGTTATGGAAGATGCTGGCCGCGGCTGGCGCAGAGTTGTTGCCTCACCAAAGCCCAAGCGAATAATAGAAATTGAGGCTGCAAGCTGCCTTCTTAACGCTGGTCAGGTCGTAATCGCAGCAGGCGGAGGCGGGATACCTGTTATAGAAAAGGATGGCGCGCTTTTAGGGGTAGGCGCTGTAATTGACAAAGATTTTGCAAGCTGCGTGCTTGCAAAGGAGCTAAATGCGGATGCGCTAATAATCCTTACTGCAGTTGAAAAGGTGGCTATTAACTTTAACACCCCAAATCAGGTTTGGCTAAGCGCACTCACAGTTGATGAAGCAACTGCGCTCATTAAAGAAGGGCATTTTGCGCCAGGCTCAATGCTCCCCAAAGTTATGGCAGCTGTTGAGTTTGCATCCTCAAGGCCGAATAGGCAGGCGCTTATTACTTTGCTTGAAAAAGCGCGGGATGCGCTTGAAGGCAAAACAGGCACAATAATCGGAGGAAGCCAAAACTAAGCGCGTTAACAATGTGTGAACAGCACCTGCACTTAGATTGCGTCTTTTGACTATGAATGTTAGAATCCTTTTAGCACCACTAAGGAGGAAACTATGAAGAACAAATGGTTGAGCATAGCAATTGCAGGAGTCCTTCTCTTGGTTTCATGCAGCAAGCCTGCATCTGTTCAGCCGCAAACAACAGAAACCCCTGCACCTACAGAAGCTATTGAGCAGCTTCCGCCTGCTGCTATACTTACAGATATGGCAGGGCGCGAAATTGAAGTGCGCGGCGTGCCAAAAAGGATAGTCTCACTTTCACCTGCAGCAACAGAAACCCTTTTTGCGCTTTCAAAAGGCGATGCTGTACTTGCAGTTGACCCTTTAAGCGAGCCGCCTGAGGGAGCTGCGCTAGAAAAAGTCGAACCCTTTGCAATTGCATCTATAAGCGCGCTTGAACCTGATATGGTTTTTGTGGGCAATAGTTTTAGCCTTGCAGCTTGTGAAGAACTTGTTGGCGAGGGGATACCAGTTGTATATGCGGAGGCTTCATCTTTTGGAGATATTTATGCAGCAATTGCACTTATTGCCCAAATTACAGGAGCTGATGCTGCGCCGCTTATTGAAGGCATTCAAACTGAAGTTATGGCGCTTTCTGCGCTTGCAGCTGAACTTGAACCTATCAACGTTTTTTTCGCACTTTATAAAAATGGGCAGGGCTATGCAGCAGCAGGCCCAGGCTCACTTGAATATGAGCTTCTGCAGCTTGCAGGCGGAATGCCCATAACAAACAATGCAGCTGAAGAATTCCCAGTGTATTCTCTTGTAGAACTTGCTTCACTTGAACCGGAGGCTATACTTCTTAGCGCTGAGCTTAATTACGAAACCTTTATAGAGCAAAGTGAGTTAGCAGGGCTTGAATGCGTTGAACAAGGGCGTGTATTTAAGCTTGAGCAGGCAGTTGTAGCAGGGCCGAATATTGTAAAAACCCTTAAGAACATTTACGAAGCGCTTGAAATGGCGCTTATAAGCTAAGCGCATAGGGCGCGTATAAAGCTCGGGCTGCTTACTAAGCTAAACGCTTAAAGGCATATGCGCTTATATAAACCTGCTTGTTCGGGGGTAGAAGATGCGCTTTTTAAAAAAGTATTCTGCATATATATTTGCGCTTTCACTTGCGCTTGTTATTCTTCTTGGCATCTTAATACTTAGGCTGCCTGCTTTTCCAAGCGCCTTTTCTATTGCTAGAGAAACAACGCAAGCACCCGAAGCTTTACCTAAGCAGCCTACGAACGAGCCTGAACTCAACACAGAGGCAGTAACAATACTTGCAGATAATATCCCTATATGCACTTTAATAAATGAAGCAGAGGCAATGGCGCTATTGCGCTATGAGCTTGTGCAGGCATTTACGCCCCCGCAGGGGGAAAAGCTGCTTTCTGCAGAGTTTGAAAAGCATATTGAGCTTAGGTATGCAAAGCCCGGGGAAGAGCCAATGCTCCTTTCGCGCGCAAAAGGGCTCTTAAAAACAGAAGCAGCGCTTTGCCCTGTAATTTACACTACACGCACTGTTTATATAGATATGCTGGAATTTAAGCAGGAGCTTGCTACTGATAAGCGCATACCTAAAAATGCTCGGCTTGTTAATGCGCTTGGCAAAACAGGCGAACAAATTACTGTTACAGAAACAACATATATAAACAAGGTTCGAGAAGGAAACCCTAAAATTGTTGAACGCTTTGACTTAAGCCCGAGCGTAGAAAAGGTTTCATCAGGTGCGTATAAGCCAAAGCAGGCAGGCAGGGAGCCGGGCAAATACGAGGGCGAAAAGGGGCCTGACGCACCTTTGGGCTTTAACCTTACTCTGCCTGCAGACGGAAAGATTAGCTCAAACTTCGGCATGCGCAATGAAAGCATGCACTATGGGCTTGATATAAGCTGCAAAATTGGCTCTGTGCTAACTGCGCCTGAAAGCGGCAAAGTCATATTTGCATCTATGCGCTCAAATTACGGGTTTGTGCTTGAAATAGAGCACGCTCTGGGGTTTGTCACACGCCTTGCGCCTGTTGGCAATTGTACACTTGCTATTTCGGATTATGTTAAAAAGGGGCAGCAAATTGGCGAGCTTGCGCTGCCTCAAGATGAAGAAACAGAGCCCCACCTGCACATGGAACTTCTCATTGGCGGCATACCCTACAACCCAAGGCAATACTTATAATAGTGTTGAGATACACTACATAGGTAACAGAAAGAAGCAAGAGAAAACCCCCGATT
>CAYWTY010000047.1:0-13451 GCA_964461335.1 uncultured Oscillospiraceae bacterium | reverse complement strand
AATACATTTACTGCATAAAGCAGCTATGCTGCATTGCTTTTAGGCGCATGTGTTCTTGCTTGCTAAGAGGGTTGAATGAAGCTATAATAGTTGAGTGCTTATGCATGTTTAGGGAAACACTGATTAAAACAGGAGGTGTTTATAATGGAGCGAAAGAAAGCTGTATTTTCCGGCATCCAGCCCTCGGGCGGGCTAACTCTTGGCAACTATATAGGGGCGCTTCGCAACTGGGCAAAGCTTCAAGATGAACACGATGCCTATTACTGCGTTGTAGATATGCATGCTATAACTGTCCGCCAGGAACCTCTGGCTCTGCGCAGCCGTTCAATTGAAACAATGGCTCTGCTTATAGCCTGCGGCATAGAACCCGAACGCTCAACCATGTTTATACAATCCCATGTTTTTGAGCATGCAGCGCTTACCTGGGTGCTCTCATGCAATACATATATGGGTGAGCTCGGCCGCATGACGCAGTTTAAAGATAAGGCTGCCCGGCATAAAGAGAATATAAATGTCGGCTTGTTTACTTACCCTGTACTTATGGCTGCGGATATTTTGCTGTATCAGACGCACCTTGTACCAGTAGGCGCTGACCAAAAGCAGCATCTTGAAATCACCCGCGACATTGCGCTTAGGTTTAATAAAGCTTATGGCGATACATTTACTATTCCCGAGCCCTATATTCCACAAGTAGGCGGCAGAGTAATGAGCCTGCAGGACCCAAATGCAAAAATGAGCAAATCCGACGATAACCCGAACGCATACATTGCGCTCTTAGATACACCGGATGAAATAGTAAAAAAATTCAGGCGAGCAGTAACAGACAGCGAGAATATTATTGCCTACGATGAAACCCGCCCTGGCATTGCAAACCTTTTAAGCATTTACAGCAACTGCACAGGGCAGGAAATGCCGGATGTTGTTTCTTCGTTTGAGGATAAAGGCTATGGCGCGCTTAAAGACGAAGTTGCGGATGCCGTTATTTCAGTGCTTGAGCCGCTGCAAACCAAATATTACAGGCTACTTGAGGATAGTGCGTATCTTAATGATATAATTTGTAGAGGCGCAAGAAAAGCTTCTGCAACTGCACATATAACGCTCCAGGATGTATATAGAAAAGTGGGGTTTAACTCCTTCGGGCTTTAAGGAAAGACCATTTCAACTGCAGGCTTCAGTTTTGCCTGCAGTTTCTTTTTGTGTCTTTAAGCAGCCGTAAAAAATAATCCTCAAGCTGGGCAAGGGTTTCGTCAAGTGCAGTAAGCATTTTTGTGCTCCCCTGCCCCAAAGTACCGCGGCCTCCGCCCTTGCCGCCTGCAGCTGCATTTACAGCCTGCATTAGGTCAGATATATTAAGCCCTAGCCCATCCGACGAGCATAGTACATAGTGCAGGGAGTCATCATCTGCTTTTGCAAAAAGCAGCGTAAGCAAACACTCACTTTGGCAGAGCGTATTTGCAAGCTGCCTGAGCATCTGCGCAGGCAAATCTTCTATATAGCGCACAATTACATGTACGCTCCCAGCCTTTTTTTTAGAAGAAAGCAACTCTTTTGCAACATACTCGCTAAGGCGTGAATAAAGCAGTTTATTATTGCGCCTTGCTGTGCTAAGCCCGAGTTCAAGCTTTTCAACTGCATCCTGCACATCCTCAAGTTTGCACGAAAATGAGCGTGCAAGAGAGTCGGATATTCTTCTCACATGCTGCGCATAGGCAAGCGCTCTGCTCCCGGCAACAAAAGTTATGCGTTCACCGCCTTTATAATGCATTTGGGCAGTAATGAGTAAAGCGCCTATTTCGCCTGTGTTTTTTACATGTGTGCCGCAGCAGGTGCAGCTATCTCCTCCCCTCATGCTTATTATACGCACATTACCGCTTAGCCCTTTTGCGCATTTTCTTAGCTCAAGGCAAGAAAGCGCATCTGCTTGCACATTTGTTATTTCAACAGGAAGGTTTGCGTAAATAAGCTCATTTGTGCGCGTTTCTAATGCGAGCATTTCTTCTTGAGTAAATTCCCTGTCAAAATCAACAGTGCAGTAGGAAGCAGCCATATGGAAGCCAACATTTATAGCGCCGAAAAGCTCCTTTGCTGCAAAAGACAGCAGGTGTTCGCCCGAATGCTGCTGCATATGGTCAAAGCGCCTCTGCCAGTCAAGTTCAACATCAACAGTTTGCATAAGTGCAACAGGTTCGTTAATTGTATGAAGCACGCGTTCACCTTCTTCACGAACGCGTATGACATTTGAGCCGCTTATTTTACCTGTGTCGTACGGCTGGCCGCCGCCTTCAGGGTAAAGTACTGTTCTATTTAGTTCAACCTCATAGCCGTCTGAAGCTTTCTCGCATTTAAGCACAGTTGCATTTGTGCGCTTTAGATAACTGTCAAAAAGATAAAGCTTTTCTACCATAACCCTCTCCTTATTCTATATCAAGCCAAGCGTCTTAAGTAAAAACACCCAAATAAACATTGTTAGTGTGCTCAAGGCAGATGTAAAAACAACAATTTCGCCAGCGAGTTTGCCATCCCCGCCCATTGCGCATGCCATAGGGTATGAGGTTACTGCTGTAGGCGGCATAAAAATAACTGCTATTGCAAGCAGACTTTGGTCGCGGTAGCCAAGCAAAATTGCAAGCCCAATCCAAACTAAGGGCATAAGAATAAGCCTTGAACTTACAACAGCTATAAGCGCTGACCTGTTATTTTTTGCGGATTCAAAAGTGAACGACGCCCCAAGTATAAGAAAGGCAAGCGGGGTCGCTGTATCCGCAAGCCCCCAAACTGCATTTTTTATAGGCAGAGGAATAGGGAGTTTTAAAAGGTTTAATGCAGCGCCTGCTGCAATCCCTATAATAAGAGGGTTGCGTACAATATTAGTGAGGATTGTTTTATAATTTGGTTTTCCGCCCTGAAAAAGCTCTAACGCAGCAATGCTGAATATGTTGAAAAGAGGCACCATAGAGCCAAGAAGAAGCGTAAAAAGCCCGAGCTTGGCTTCGCCATAAAGGGCGAGCGCAACAGGGAGACCGAAAAGCGCAGTATTAGCGCGGAGTATACCCTGCAAAAAGACGCCCCTTCGCGCATTATCGCGCACTAAGCGGGGTATTAGCGCAAGCAGAACAAAGAAGCTTATTGTTATGGCAGCTGCAGTATAGCCTATAAGCCCAAGTGCGTGCGGAGTCATAAGCCCTATTAAATCGCTCTCAAGCATGTTTCGCGTTAAGAGCAAAGGCAGCAGCACCTGAAAAAGCAATTTGTTGGATGTTAGCACCCATTGTTCATTAAGAGACAATACACGCTTTAGCATATACCCGAGCGCCATTAAAAGACATAGCGGAAGTACCACTTCGAGTGAAATTAAGAAATTTTCCATATCCTGACCTTATGCAACATATTAAAACGCCTGCGCATTACACAAACACATACAAGTATAACATATAGCGCAGAAAATAGTTTGGAAAGTGAAGCGCTTGCATAGAGGCCAAGATTAATATATGGTTATATTGGCTTAAAGTTTTAAGCCAGTGCGGGCAGTCGTTTTAAATGTATTAGACGGAGGCGCTCTATGTTAAAACCTACGCTTGTTATTCTTGCTGCAGGTATGGGCAGCCGCTACGGCGGCCTAAAGCAGATGGAACCCGTAGACGAATACGGGAACCTTATAATAGACTATTCTATTTTCGATGCGCTTGAAGCAGGGTTTGAAAAAGTAGTCTGCATAATAAAAAAGTCAATAGAGCAGGATTTCTTTGATGTTATCGGCAACCGCATAAAGAATAAAACAGAGCTTCTTGTTGCATACCAGGAGCTGAATATGCTCCCTGAGGGGTTTTCGCTCCCAATAGAGCGTGTAAAGCCCTGGGGTACAGCGCATGCACTCATGTGCTGCAAAGAGGTGCTAAATGGCCCGTTTGCAGTAATAAATGCTGACGATTATTACGGGAAAAGTGCGTTTGCAACAATCTACAACTACCTTGCCTGCCCGCATAAAAAGGGTGAGTATGCGATGGTTGGCTATTTAATTGAAAATACGCTCTCCGACTATGGCGCAGTTTCTCGCGGTGTTTGCACGGTAGGCAAAGATGGCTGCCTTAGCAGCATAGAAGAATGCAGCGGCATAGAAAAGCATGGTAATGGCGGTGCATTTTTGCACAACGATAGACTTGTGGAAATACCCCCTGGCACTGTTGTATCTATGAATATGTGGGGGTTTGATGAGGGGATTATTACTGAGCTTGAGGCTCGCTTCCCCGAGTTTTTACAAGAGTGCAAGTATAATACTCAATTAAAATGCGAATATCTGCTTCCTTCTGAAGTTCAGATGCTCTTAAGCTCAAAAAAAGCAAGCGTATTCGTTTTAAAAAGCGCTGATCAATGGTATGGCATAACTTACCGCGAAGATATGCCTTTTGTAAAAGAGGCGATACGCTCTCTTAAAGCACAAAACGCATATCCAAAAAAGCTGTGGAGCTGACTGCGTGTTTTCGGCTTTAATAAAGTCACTCGCCGATTATTTTTATTAAAACGCGCTTGCTGCGCTTTCCGTCAAACTCATAGTAAAAAAGCTGCTCCCAAGTGCCAAAGTCAAGCTTGCCTTCTGTAACTGCAACAACTGCCTCGCGCCCCATAACTGTGCGCTTAAGGTGTGCGTCTGCATTATCCTCATATCCGTTATGCGCATATTGGCTGTATGGCTTTTCGGGCGCAAGCGTTTCAAGGAAGCGTTCAAAATCGCTGTGTAGCCCAGGCTCATCATCATTTATGAATACGCTTGCAGTAATATGCAGCGGGTTAATAAGCGCCAAGCCTTCACTTATTCCGCTTTCATCGAGCGCTGCCTGTACATCCTTTGTAATATTAACAAGCCCCCGCCGTTTTGGGAGCTTGAATACTAATTCCTTGCGATAGCTTTTCATTTTGCTTCCTCTTTTGAATTATTGCTTCTATGCTTTAGGCTGCGCATAAAACGCAGCATTTTTCTTTTCCCAGTTTCTTAAAAAACCTCTCTTTGCTTTGCCTTCTTCAGGCTTATACTTTTGCCAGTGTTCATAAAAGCTTGCTTCTTCTTTAAGTGCTCTAAGGCTTAGGTTGTGCATTTCTTCTGAGTTTGCGTTTTCACAAACCTTTAACCAATTTGCTTCCAATATGTCGCGTTCTTCGTAATATTCTTTTGGCAGCACTTTGCCTATTAAGCTTCTGTGGAACTGCTCTCTTTCGCGCCAGTATTGCTCTGCTCCTGCATCCCCTTGCGCAAAAACTGGCGGCACAACCGGGTTTAATAACTCATAGGGTTTAAATAGCGAAATACATGGGGTTGAGCTTCCTGTAAGAAAGACTTTAATAGTCTTATTAAGCTCTACAACAATGCTTGATGTCGTATGGTCGCCTACAATTCCCCCATAATGCATGCATGGGCTATTTAAGCTTGCAGCAGTAAGCGGGTATTGATTATCAGGCGTATGAGTGCGCAGCGCTCTAAAAAGCGAGGCTGCATCATGTGCAGTATTAAGCGCACAGCCTGTTTGCGCAAGCCGTGATTTTGAGCCTGAAAAATGCGTAAAAAGCGGGTCACTGTGTAGTGCTGCAAAATCAACTGCTCCGTTTGAGTACTTTGTGCCGTCCATACCTATTGAAAGCCTGTTTGAAATGCTCGCTGCCTCGCTTTTTTTATAAACCCAGTTTCGCCCTGCTGTTTCGAGCACATACAAGTCGGTTCTATCAATAATCAAAAAGGAGTTATCGTAGAAGAACTTTTTATCATAGCCGCAGTTTCCACCCTGACCAAACTGCATAAGAAGCTCAAGTATTGTGTTTAAGGCATTATATGCAGAGTCTGCACGCTCAAGGGCAAGCCTAACAAGGTCCATGCCTGTAAGCCCTGTTTTTGAATATGCGCCCTTTGTAAAAACAGCTTCATTGCCAATGCAAACTCCATGTTCATTTACGCCCATTTCAGCGCCCCACATCCACGCTGGCCTGCTAAGGAGCACTGCGTTTGTTCTATCCGCTTGGTCGAGTTCAATGTAGGTAGCCTTAAGCTTTGAAGCGGCTTTATGCGCCTTAGCTTTGTAAAACTCAATTACCTGCGCTTCGTTCGGGCTTCTGTCGCTATTTTTTGCAAAGTATGCAGTTTGCTTTGTTAAAAACCCAAGAGTATCACACATTGCGCCCACCCCTTCATTATTTAATTTATTGTTTATGTAAAGCTGAAGCTTGACCTGATACAGCAAGTATAGCTTAAAACGCTTGCAGCGGCAATACAGGTAGCTTTAGCACTCTAAGCCTTAGAGTGCTAAAGTTTACTTTTGCACAACTATTCTGCCAAACTTTTGCAACAATGGTTGAGTATAATAAATTTAACAAACGGCAGCGGCATAAGTTTAATGCCGGCCGACCATACTATTTTTTGAGGAGGTAGGCAAGATGTATGGATTGACACCGTATCGCAGGAGCAACTCAATCAGCAGTTATTTTGACGATTTTGAAAAAGCCTTCTTTGGGGGTTTGAGCAGTTCCGCGTTAGGAAACTTCCGAACTGATATTGTAGACAAGGGGAATAAGTATCTTTTACAGGCAGAACTTCCGGGTGTTGCAAGGGAAGATATAAATATCGAACTTGATGGCTGCGACTTAATTGTTAATGTAAAGCGTGAAGAAAGCAAAGAAGAAAAGCAGGAAAACTATGTGCGGCGTGAGCGTTCCTATGGTGCATATTCACGCAGGTTTGATGTAACAGGCATAGATACTGAGAAGATCTGTGCTGCGTATAAAGACGGGGTGCTTGAGCTCTCGTTGCCAAAGCGCGAGGAGGGTTCCACCTCCGGCAGGAGGATAGAGATAGAGTAAGGCAAGAACGACCGACAAGTAGGCAACCCCTGATCATTTAAGCGAAAAGGCGAGCATTGTAGTTCGCCTTTTCGCTTGCAGTCATTTATTATTGTAGCTTAGCTCTGCAATTTCTTCATTTGAAGATACAATTGGCCTTCCTTGTGCATCAAGAAGAGGTGTAAGGCCGCCTGAGTATCCGCCACTGCCGCTATGAAAAAAGTAGTTTACACCTGTTTGTGTATCCACCCAGATTTCGTTTATGTTAAAGGACCCTTTTACATACGCGCGTACAAAGCGTTTTTCACTCATTTAGCTTACCCCCTTTTTATTCCCCAAAGGCTCTTTGCACTTAATATGCATTCATTATAGCGCATAGCATGCCTCATGTAAAAAGGTCTGTGCAATTATGGTACAATATAAAAAACAACAGGAGTGTGAAATGGACAGCAGAATATTTTTAATTTACGGCTCTGATGCAAGGCAGCTTACTTTAAGCCTTTTGGAGCATAGCGATATAAAAAGCCGCGTGCCTCTTGGTGCAAGTATTGCGCTTAAACCAAACCTTGTTGTAGCAAGCCCTGCTAACTTAGGGGCAACCACTCACCCTGGCGTGTTAGAAGGCATACTCGAATACCTTTTTGAACATGGGCATAGGAACATAAGTGTTATTGAAAGTTCGTGGGTTGGGGAGCGTACAAGCCGCGCTTTTGAAGTATGCGGCTACGGCGAGGTGCTAAAGCGGTTTAATGTGCCTTTTATTGATTTAAAGAGTGATAAAGCTATAAGCGTAAATACGCAGATAGGCGAGCTGAAAATTTGTGAAACTGCGCTAAATACGGAGTATCTTATTAATTTGCCTGTTTTAAAGGGGCATTGCCAAACCCGCCTTACATGTGCGCTGAAAAACCTTAAGGGCTGTATTCCTGATTATGAAAAGAGGCGTTTTCACGCAATGGGGCTGCACAAACCCATTGCTAGCCTTGCAGCTGTTCTTAAGCCAAAGCTTACAATAGTTGACGGGCTTTGCGGGGATTTAAACTTTGAAGAAGGCGGCACGCCTATTCTAAGCAACAGAATGCTCTTAGGGGAGGACATGGTTGCGCTTGATACATTAGCTTCAAAGCTAATGGGCATAAACCCAGACGATGTGCCATATATAGGGCTTGCAGAGCGTTACGGCGCAGGCAGTGCAACAGTTGAAAAGGAGAATATAATTTCGCTCAACAGCCCCGAAAAATCAACCCATATAAAGCAAAGCGGCATAACTAAAAACCTTACCCGCTTTGTGAAGGAGGACTCAGCCTGCTCCGCCTGCTATGCAGGCCTTGTTCACGCGCTTTACCGCCTTAAAGAAGAGCATGGGACGCCTTGCAAGCTGCCTATTGCAATAGGCCAGGGGTATAATGGTGTTGCGTTTGATGGCGTAGGTGTGGGCAATTGCTGCAACTGTGCCTCAGTTCAAATAGAAGGCTGCCCTCCGCATGCAGGCGCAATTATGGATGCGATTATAGATTTTGAGAAAACTCAATAAATAGTCAGCAGTTCCCTTCGTACACATATTTAAGGTGTTTGCGCGCAATTTCTGCAAGCTTGTAAATTGTGCTTATTGGGGTGGGTTCGCTATTTAGCATTTTGTATCTTGGGAAAAAGCGCAGGATGTGCAGCGGTATATCAGGCCGTAGAGATGCAAGCCAGGCTGAAAGCGCCTCAACTTCAGCCTCGCTGTCGTTTTTTCCGGGCACTATAAGCGTGCTCACTTCAACATGGCAGACTTTTGCAGCAGCAGCAATTGAAGCCTGCACTGTTTTAAGGTCTCCGCCCAAATCTTTATAATAGCTATTTGAGAACCCTTTAAGGTCGATATTAAATGCATCTATATGCGGAAGAAGCGCTTCTAAAGGCTCAAGGCAAATATAACCGTTTGTAACAACAACATTATAAAGCCCGTATGTATGCGCAAGCTTTGAGCAGTCGCTAACATATTCATAGCCTACAAGAGGTTCGTTATATGTGTAAGCTATGCCTATATTCCCCTGCGCCTTAAGCGAGCAAGCGAGGTCGACTAGCTCAAAGGGCTCCATTTTTGTAATGGGAATGTCTCTGCCTTTTGATGTAGCAATAGCTGCATTTTGGCAGTAGGGGCAACTGAGGTTGCAGCCATAGCTTCCAATAGAAAGCAGCTTTTTGCCCGGGTGAAACCTTTTTAAAGGCTTCTTTTCAACAGGGTCGAGCGCAAGCGCAGTTATTTTGCCGTAGCTCTCACTTACTATTTCCCCGTTTGTGCATATGCGCGCTTTGCAAAGCCCCCTTTGGCCTTCATTTAAGGCGCAGCAATTGGGGCAAAGCGTACAGGTAATGCTCATTAAACTGCTCCTTTATTTAGGCTAAGCCTTGTGGCGCTAAGTATGGCGTATAACCTTAAAGCGTTCAAGCTTAGCTTTATCACCATCGCGTATGCCTGCTTTACGCTTTGCTATTGCCACCTGCTCTTGAGCAGTTTCTATTCCTTCAATATTTGGCAGCAGCAGGCCGCGCCTATAACCTGCACTTACAATTACACCATAAGTTTTTGGGTCAAGCTCTGCTTCTGAAGATATTGGTTCAGGCGCTTCGAGTACATCCACACTGTATGAAAGCTCATTTAGCTCGTCTTCTGTTACAGGGTCAAAGCGTGTATCATCAAGGCCTGCGCTTATTGCGTTAGTTAGGATTTCTGCTCCAACACATTCCTGCACTGGCGCTATTGTGCCTATGCAGCCGCGTAGCTTCCCATCCTTTTTTAATGTAACGAATACGCCCGCTCTTGTCTTTAGCATTTGCTCAGGGAGGTTTTCGGGGAGCTTTGCCTTTCTCCCGGTTATTACATAGGTTTCAAGCGACAGCCTTGCAAGTGCAGCATACTCGCCTTCTAAGGCGTGCTCTGCTTTTGCGCTCTCACGCCGCCAATAAGAATACTGTTCGTCAAAATCTCTTTCAGGCGCCTCGCCTAGTGGTATAAACGAAGCAACTGCATAGCCTACGCCAAATGTGCCTTCGTAAGAAAGCAGCTTAGAACTTACCGCTTTTTTATTAAGCGCACCAGCCATAATTATAAAGCTTTTCAGCCCGCATTCAGCAGCAGCCTCTGTTAAACCCGGCTCAAACTTTAAAAAATCTAAAAAGCTGCCTTCTGCCATTGCCTCTGTGACCCTTTTGTCAAACAAAGGCCCTTCAGGTGAAAAGCCATATGGCCCATCATTGCGCAGTTTGTGTGAGAGGTCACCGCTTGCAAGAAGCACTGTATTTCTTTTAAGGTGGGCTGCAGTTTGCGCTATGCACTTGCCAAGCTTGTAGTGTATAAGAGGGGAAAGGCCGGATAAACCAATGCGTACAAGCAGCCTGCCATTTACTGCTTCACTAAGCAGGCGTAGCGGGATTATAGCCCCATGGTCGAGCGAAGGGTCGCGGCCGCCTTGCGTACCTGCTGGTACGCTCATTACAGACACAGTTTCTAAAAGCGCATCTCTAAACTCTATATCATAGAGCGCATCAACACTCACTTGCGCTGCGCCAAACCTTGCCAAATCCCCGCTTGCGCGTTTGCCCGGGCTTATGTGAAAATAATCCGCATACGAAACTGCATGAGGGGAAAGCAGAACTATTGTTTCAGGGTCAAGGGCTTGAATGTGGAGTGAAACATTGCTAAAGGCATCTAAGGTTGCCTGAAGCGCCTTTTCTTCACCCTTCCCTATTTCACTTAGGAGGATGGGAGGGTGGGGGACAATAAAAGCGCCTGTTATGCTCATAAGCTCTCCTCCTCAATATTTTCTTGATATAGATATTGTAGTACGGCGCATAAATAAGCGCAAGTAAAGCTGGCTGCCTTGCCTACAAAGACTTTCTGTGGGATAATAATAGAAGCAAATCAATATTTTTGCGCACAAGTATGTGCATGCGCGTTATTCTTTATGGAGGCTTTTAATGTCCAGATTTTTTGTTAATGGTAAAGCATATACTGTTGAAGCTTCTAAGAAGCTTATTCATTATTTACGCGATACGCTTAAGCTTACCTCAGTTAAGGATGGCTGTACAGAGGGCGCATGCGGCGCATGTATGGTTTTAGTTGACGGAAAGCCGCAAAAAGCATGCATTTTGCGCACAGACCGCCTTGAAGGCAAACATATACTTACTGTTGAGGGGCTTAGTGAGCGTGAGCAAGAAGTCTATGCATACGCATTTATGCACGCAGGTGCAGTGCAATGCGGCTTTTGCACGCCGGGCATGGTTATAAGTGCAAAGGCGCTCCTTGATAACAGCCTCTCGCCAACGCGTGAAGAAGTAAAAGCGGCAATTAAAAATAATATATGCAGGTGCACAGGCTATAAAAAAATTGAGGATGCGATTTTGCTTGCTGCAGAAATTTTTAAAAGCGGTAAGCCTGTTGAAAAACATAAATTTACAGGGCTTTTGGGCGAAAGCATGCATCGAGTCGATGCAGAGGCTAAAACGCTTGGCACAGCAGTATATGCAGACGATATTTATATGGAAAACATGCTTTTAGGCGCAGCAAAGCGCACAAAGTACCCGCGCAGCCGCATCCTTTCAATAAACACGGAAAAGGCAAAGGCGCTCCCAGGGGTTTTTGCAGTGCTCACAGCAGAAGATATTCCTGGGGCGCGTATAATAGGCCATATTAAAAAAGATTGGGATGTCCTTATTCCTGTTTCGCATATAACACGGTATTTAGGGGATGCAGTTGCGCTTGTTGCAGCTAGTAGCAGGGAACAGCTTGAAAGTGCGCTTGAACTTATAGAAGTCGAATATGAGGAACTTGAAGGTGTATTTTCACCAGAATGCGCACTTAAAGCAGATGCGCCTAAGCTCCATGAAGGCGGAAACATCCTTTTTGAGCAAAAACTTGTGCGCGGCAATGCTGATGAGGTTATTAAAAATAGCAAATATGTTGTAACAAACCATTACAGCCTGCCCTTTACAGAGCACGCGTTTTTAGAGCCTGAATGTGCGTTTGCATACTATGAAGGTGAAACGCTCAACATCATAAGCGCAGACCAGGGTATTTACCAAACGCAGCTCGAATGTGCGGATATGCTTGGCTTAAAGCATGAGGAAGTCAGAGTACGCGCAGCTATGATTGGCGGCGGGTTCGGCGGCAAGGAGGATATGAGCGTGCAGCACCATGCAGCGCTGCTTGCTTACTATACGAAGCGGCCTGTAAAGGTAAAGCTTAAAAGGCAGGAAAGTATAACCGTCCACCCCAAGCGCCATGCAATGGAGATGGACTTTACGACTGCTTGTGATAAAGACGGCTATTTAACTGCAATGAAGGCAGTGCTTATTTCAGATACAGGCGCATATGCGTCCTTGGGCGGGCCTGTGCTCCAGCGTGCCTGCACACATGCCGCAGGCCCCTATAACTACCAGGTAGTAGATATTCTTGGCCGCGCAGTATATACAAACAACCCGCCTGCAGGCGCCTTCCGCGGCTTTGGGGTAACGCAGAGCTGCTTTGCAACAGAAAGCAATATTAATCAGCTTGCTGAGCTTGTTGGGATTACGCCTTTTGAATTTCGCTACCGCAATGCGATACGGCCAGGCCAAGTGCTGCCTAATGGGCAAATTGCGGATGAAAGCACAGCGCTTGTAGAAACGCTTGATGCTTTGCGTGAAGAATACGAGCTTAACCCAAGTGCAGGCATAGCGTGTGCAATGAAGAACAGCGGCCTTGGCGTAGGCATTATGGATACAGGCAGAAGCCGCATAGAAGTTAAAGGCGGCAAGGTGCATTTATATTCGAGCGCATCGTGCATAGGTCAGGGCATGGGCACTGTTCAGGTGCAGATGTTCTGCGAAACAACAGGGCTTTCGCCTGAGTTTGTTGTGTACGAAGCGCCTGATACTGCACTTTCGCCAAATGCAGGCAATACTACAGCATCACGCCAGACGCTCTTTACAGGGGAGGCAGTTGTGCGCGCAGCCAAAGCGCTAAAAGCTGCGTTAAGTGATGCAGGTTCGCTAAAAGCGCTTGAAGGCAGGAGCTTTTTTGGCGAATACACAGGCGTCACAGATAAAATCGGCACAAACGCCGAAAACCCAGTAAGCCATATAGCATACGGGTATGCCACACATTTAATTGAGCTTGACGAGGATGGCTTTATAAAACGCGTAATTGCAGTACATGATGTCGGAAGGGCGGTAAACCCAATTAGTATTGAAGGGCAAATTGAGGGCGGAGTAGTAATGAGCCTTGGGTATGCGCTTACTGAAGATTTCCCGCTTGAAAATGGCAAGCCCATGGCGAAATTTGGGACGCTTGGCTTGTTTAAGGCAGATAGAACACCAGAAGTCATCTCTCGTATAGTCGGAAGAAGCAAAGACGGGCTTGCACATGGCGCAAAGGGCATTGGAGAAATATGCACAATTCCAACAGCGCCTGCTGTTGCGCTTGCCTATTATAAGCGTGATGGCAAATTCCGCACAAAGCTGCCGCTTGAAGGCACGCCGTACAAGAAATAAACATCTGTTGCTGATACATAAAAGGGCTACCTGTTGGCAGCCCTTTTAACATTTTGTCTTATTTATGGCTCTACACTAAAGATTGGGGTAAGGGAGAAAAATAGAGAAGCATAACG
>CAYWTY010000046.1:0-13472 GCA_964461335.1 uncultured Oscillospiraceae bacterium | reverse complement strand
CCCGTTGCTCTTGGTCTACCGCTCTACCCCAACTATTGACATAGAGCCTTTTTAATAGCTTGTTTTTAACTACCTTACTGCTTTAAAGAAGAAGTAGAGGCGTGATTGTGCAGAAGAAGAGTCGTAATTGTTGCCGCAGGTATAGAGCGTGAGGAAAATGTCGTCAGTAGAGACCGATGTATTGAACTTATACTCAGACCTGTTCTTTTGGTACTCTATCCATGTTTTAATCTGCGACGGGGAATACTTCGCCAAGTGGTTGATGTTGTAGTTAATTGTGTTCTTTGACTCTTTTGCTGCAGTTTCGTACATTGCAAAGACTTCCCACTTATTGTAGCCAAAGATGCTGATGTCCCAAATGCGGTTGCCTTGCACTTTAAGGTCAGGTGCATTATCAAGGCTTATTGCGCATGTTGCCTCTGTCATTTGGCATTTTGTATAGCCAAGCGTCTTTTCCTGAATGTGGTGGAGTTGGTGGAGCATGCCGTTGGATTTGCGCATATTGTGGCCTGTAATAACATTGTTACGCGTCATATCTTTTCCATAAAGGGAATAAACAGCGCCTTCAGCAGACTTTTTGTTTTCGAAATTATATTTGCTGTAATCAATGCCTTTTACATTGTAAAGAATAGGGCGCTGAATATTTGTGCCGTTTAGGTACATATAGCCGATTGTGTTGCCATTTCTTGCTTTTGCGTTGCTTAGCGCTGTACCTACTGCTTGAATGGGCTCGCTCTTATAAGCTTCTACTGCAATTTTGCCGCTGCCCATAGTAATCGGGCCTGTATCAGTGCCTGCGCCAACGCCTGGCGGTGTTGTTTCAGGTGTAGAGGGAACAGTGCCGCCTGCAGCAACATAGCGTTTGTCTACATAGCCTGTTTTTCCTTTGTAAACAAGCTTGTAAAAGCCGTTCTCATCGCCGAGTATGCTTACGCTTGCGCCCTTGGGAACGGACTTTTGGCCCTTGACCCTTGCGCTCTTATTGCTTGCGCCTGAGCGGAAGTTAACGTTCTTTTTAACATTTACAATTGTGCCTGCTGTACCCTCTGTCAGGGTTCCTGTATCAACTACAGCACCTGCTGAGGATTTAAGCTGAGCAAGAGTTGCGCCTGAGGTGAGCTGGAACGTGCGGGTATTGTCCGGAATTGCGCTTATGCGAATATAGCCTGTGCTTGCTGTTGAGGGCCCGAGCCGTACAATATAAAGCCCTGCTGCGCTTAGTTGGGATTCGACCGCTACAAGGTCGTTTTTGTTGAATACACCGAGCACAGTTGTTGCATTTTGGTTTGAGTAAACAGGGGTATTGTCAGCGTTTACTGTGCCGTAGCAGTATATCTCTGCTGCAAGTGCAGGCGAAAACGCCAAAAGCACAGTCATCATGCAAAGCGCAAACGCTGCTGCGCGTACGCTTAGGCGAGTGTGTCTCATAGAGTAGTACCTCCTTAAAATGTGTATATTTGCTTAGGGTTTTTATATAATCCGCGTCAGTCCACGTTCTTTAGGAACACGAACAGCCGAGAATTTGCAGTTGCGCTATCGTAATTCGTGCCGCATGTGATTATTGTCATAAGCTGATCCTGCGGGCCTACGCTTACGCCAAAGTTAATTTCAGAGCGGCTTATCTGCTTGTCAATCCAATTTTTTATTGCTTCATCGCCAGAACCTGAGAGCAGGTTCCAGTTGTTTTGAAGTGTGGAAATAGGCTCGTTCGCTTTTACTTCATACATAGCATACACTTCCCAGTGCTGTTTGCCAAAAACAGAAATATTCCAAATGCGGCCTGAGGAAGATTTATACCAGCTGCCAAGGCTCCCTGAGAGCGCCTTCCCGCATTGGCCTGATTGGCATTTGCTTTTATTAAGCGCAGCTTCCTGAAGGTGATGCAGGTGATGCATTGCGCTTGCAGATTTGCGCGCGTTGTGGCCAAAGAGCACAACATTTTTTGTTAGGACATTTGCATAAGGGTAAACGCCGTCTAACGATTTTTTACGGTTGATGTCATGGTCTGCATAGTACCAGTTTGACTGGTATAGTATGGGCAGGTCAATATTCGTGTTTGGGACGCGTATCCAGCCTATTGCATCGCTGTTTTTGCTCCTTGCCCACGCAACTTTGCTTGCAAGCGGGTCATTCGGGTTTGGCTGCAAAACTTCCTCTTTAGGTGCCTCTGCTGCTGGCTTTGCGGGTTCGCCTGTATTTGAAGCTTGAATATAACCCTCCCTGCCTTCATAGCTGACCTTTAGCCAGTCTGCTGAGGGCCGCTCGAGTATTGTTAAAGGTGCGCCGGCATTTAGCGTAAGCAGAATATCGTACTCGCTGCCAGGGCCGCTAAGTAAAAAGCTTGTTGTAAGAACTGCTGTGTTTCCCCCTGCTTTAAGGGAAGCTGAAGCTTTAACATACTTTTTTGAAACATAACCTTCTTTGCCGTCAACAGAAACCTTCCACCAGCTTTTGCTTGTTGTATTATCAAGCACTGTAATGGCTGTGCCGCGCTTAAGCGTACCCTGTGCACTGAATTTAGTGCCAGGGCCTGTGCGAAACGTAACGCTTTTTGATATAACTGCATCTGGGGCTGCAAGAGCGCTAAAGGCAAAGCTTAAAACAAGCATAAAGCATAGGAGCAGCGCCAAAATACGAAATGGTCTTAAATTTTGCATATTGTCCTCCAAATTTAAAGGCTATTTTACTTAGCCTGAGTTGTTGAAGTTATTCCCGTGTTTTAAACAAGTATTCTAAAGCTTTTTTTGTTCGTCATCCTCGTCGAACTCAAATGCAGCTCTTGAAGAAGGCTTTTCCTGCTTTTGCTGCTGCACAGGCTTTTTTCTATCAGTCATTTTAAAGGATACTATAAAGAGCGCTACCATGCCAAGGAGCGAGATTGCCCATAGAATAATGAGGGTTGGCTTTACCCATGTTCCGCTTATGCGTGAGGAGAAATAGTCAAGTACACCTAAAGCTGCCATAAGCGGGCCGAGAAATGCCGAAAAAAGGCGCATTGCGGCAGAATGTTTTTTCTCCATGCCCTTTTTTATATTCTCGTTTTTATAAATTTGACCTTTGCCCGTTATTGCGCAATATATGAGATATCCGCCGAGGGCAAGCTCGAACAAGCCTAAGAGATTATCCATGAGCCTCCTTACCTATCAGGTGCAGTCTCATCGCTTTGCGTATTATATCAGCAATGCTTCTCAACACGCAATGCCGTTTATGCAAAAACGGCATTGTTTAAAGAATGTTAATATTGTAGGCTGTGCTAATACGCAATTGCGAAGTTATTTCTTTTCTTCGTCATAGAAAAACGCAGCGCGTGGAGCAACAGGCCGTGCAGGCTTGCTCCTTTTAAATTTATCCGTAAGCCTCACCAAAAAGATATAAAGCACCATTGGCGAAAGGAGTACTGAGGCAGAAAGCGCAGGCAGCAGCCAGTCGTAAATAGAGGCAGGCAGAACAGCTGCAAGCGGCTCCATAAGTGCAAGCAGTACAAGCAAAATAGAAACTATTAAAAACCCGAGACGCGAAGTCTTTCTGTATTGGTCTTCCTTGCCCTCTGTTACATAGGGGCTTTTGAAAAGCTTGCTCTTACCTCTAAACGTTATAACAAAGAGGTATGCAGCAAGGCAAAGTTCAGCGATTGACATGAATGAAAGCATTTTTATACTCCTAATTCTTGCCTGCGTTGCAGGGCTTTTTTATGAGGCTTATCTTTTGCTCGCGAAAAAGCGCTGAAGCAGCGCTCTGCTTTCGTGTTCGAGGATTCCGCCCATGACTTCTATGCTGTGGTTGAACCAACCATCTGTAATATCCGCAACAGAGCCGCAGCAGCCGCCGCGAACATCAAATGCGCCAAATACAATGCGCGAAAGCCTTGCATTAAGCGCTGCGCCTGCACACATTGCGCAGGGTTCGAGCGTTACATACAGGGTGCTGCCTAAGAGCATACCGCCCGTTTTGCGTATAGCTTCCTTAATTGCAAGCATCTCTGCATGTGCAGTAGGGTCAGAGGCTGCCTCACATAAATTATGGCTTCTTGAGAGCACCTTACCGCCCTTTACAAGCACAGCGCCAACAGGCACTTCATTTAGGTCATAGGCGCGCTGCGCTTCTTCAAGCGCCATGCGCATAAAACGTTCGTCCATATCTTCTCCAAGGTATTATGTTGCGTACTTCTTTACAAACTCTAAGCAATACGAGGCTACTAAGTCGCGCTCAGGCCCATACGAGCAGCCATGCGGCGAGTTTTCTAAAATAACTGTTGTAATGCTTGCGTTTACAGCCCCGTTTTCTACAACCTGAACGCTTTTTAAATCCACACGAGTATCCTCTTTGCTTTGAATAAGGAGTATTGGGCATGTGAGTTTATAAAGCGCACCTCGGCTGCGCAGGCTTAGCTTCTCCAAATCGCGTAGCTTTCTAAGCGGCGCCCCGTTATACCCTTGCGAATATGGGTTTTCGGGGTCTCCCTTTGTAGTGACATAACGCAGCAGGGGCGATGCATGCATTGCATTTTTTAAACTGCGCTTCATTATAAATGGCGTGTTCATAAGCACAAGCCCGTCGCAGTGATGCATTGAGGCTATTAAGCTCATAAGTATGCCGCCCATTGAAAGCCCCATAAGGAAGACTTTTGTGCACCCTTCGTCTATAAGCCTTTTATAGGCATTTAACGCATCAAGCATCCAATCGTCTGCGCTTGCGCGCTCCATCTCAAAAAGTGTTCTTGCATGCCCCTTTAAGAGCGGCGCATATACAGTATAGCCTTCACGCGAAAGCGCGTCTGCAATAATGCGTACATTTGCAGGTGTGCCTGTAAAGCCGTGCATTACTATGCACCCTGTTTCACTTGCTTTATTGAAAAACGGTTTTGCAAGCTCATCAAATGCCTGCTGGTTGTTCCTTTGCCGCCTTCCGATAAAATGAAGCCTCATATAACCGCCTGTAGCTTTTAAGCTTTGCGCTCTGGTATTATTTCAAGCCAGTAACCGTCAGGGTCTTGTATGAAATAAATGCCCATCTTGGGGTTTTCATAGCAAATGCAGCCCATACGTTCGTGGAGCGAATGCGAAGCATTATAGTCATCTGTGTAAAACGCAAGGTGTATTTCATTATCCCCAAGGTTGTAGGGCTCGTTTCTATCTCTAAGCCATGTAAGCTCAAGCTGGTGGCCGCTTTTTCCGTCCCCAAGGAAAACGAGCTTATACGAGCCGTCTTGAGCTTCCTTTTCGCGCACAGGGGTAAGCCCGAGCGCTTCTTTATAAAACGCAAGGCTTTTTTCAAGTTCAAGCACATTTAGGTTATTGTGCACCATCCAAAACTTCATGTAAGGCTCCTTTCTCTTTTTATCTCCTTTAGGTCTGATTATACCACATAGTATAAAGTGCGAAAGCTGTTTGCGCGATATTTCTATACATGAACTAATATAGCTTGTATAATATATGCTATACATTTATCTTTTTCACAATATAAACGAAAAGAGACAATAAATGAAGCAAAAGCAATTTACAAAACCGGAATTTGCCTGGATTATGTACGATTGGGCAAACTCCGCCTATTCCATACTTGTTGCTGCCATACTTCCGCTTTATGCAGCGCAAATGGCAGTTAAGGGCGGTGTAACAAGCGTGCAGCATACCGCAAACTGGGGCTATGCAAGCTCTATTACAGGCCTTGTTATAGCTGTGCTTGCGCCTGTGCTTGGTGCAGTTGCGGATTATCACTTGCGCAGAATGCGGATGTTTATTGCGTTCTTTGCAGTTGGTGTGCTTGCAACAGGGCTTATCCCATTCAACAATTCCTATATAATGCTGCTTGTGCTCTACGGAATAACAAACTTCGGCTTTGCGGGTGCAAACCTGTTTTACGATGCATTTCTTATTGATGTAACTTCAAACGAGCGGATGGATAAAGTTAGCACCTGGGGCTTTGGCTTGGGGTATATAGGCGGCAGCACAATCCCGTTTCTTGTAAGCATTGCGCTTGTTATGTTCGGCTCTAACATAGGTGTGGATGAAACTATGGCAATGCGCATTTCCTGTTTTATTACTGCAGTATGGTGGGCTGTGTTTACAATCCCCTTCTTTCGCAATGTGCGACAGCACACATCCATTGAGCCTGAGCGCGGGATGTTTAAAAAGAGCCTTATGCGCGTTTATAAAACCCTTAAAGCAGCAAAAGAGCATAAATACCTTTTTCTCTTCTTAGTTGCGTACTTCTTTTATATTGACGGAGTAGGCACAATAATAAAAATGGCGTCAACATATGCAGACGCCTTAGGGCTTGGAGCTACGGATATAATCCTCGGGCTGCTTCTTACGCAGGTAATTGCATTCCCCTCTTCAATATTATACGGCCGCTTAGCAGAGCGTTTTGGCGCTAAGCGTATGCTCTACACAGGCATTCTTACATATCTTGGGGTTTGCGTTGTAGGCTATCTTATGGCGTCTGCCTGGCAGTTTTACCTGCTCGCCTCGCTTGTTGGTACTGCCCAAGGGGGTATACAGGCGCTTTCACGCTCATACTTTGGAAGGCTTATCAGAGATAAGCGGCGTTCAGGCGAGTTTTTCGGCCTTTATAATATCTTTGGCAAATTCGAAAGCGTAATGGGTACTGCGCTAATGGGCGTTGTAGTGTCTTCAACAGGCCGCATTAATGACGGTGTTTTGCCCATATTTGCCGTGTTTTTAATAGGCGGGCTGCTTTTGCTTCTTGTGCCGGATGATAAAAGTATGCAAAACAAATAGCCCTGCTTGCCTTAAAAGCGTGTCTTTTCTAAAATATATTCGGTCACTTCCTCAATTTTGAGGCGAATTTGCTGCATGCTGTCGCGCTCACGCACTGTGACTGTATTATCCTCAAGCGTATCAAAATCAACAGTTATGCAAAACGGGGTGCCGATTTCGTCCTCTCTGCGGTAGCGGCGGCCAATTGCGCCTGCTTCGTCATAGTCTGTCATAAAGTATTTTGAAGCAAGCGCATGTACTTCTAACGCTTTCTCCTGAAGCTTTTTTGTAAGCGGCAGCACAGCAGCCTTAAAAGGCGCAAGCGCAGGGTGGAGCCTAAGAACTGTGCGTACATCCCCGCCTTCGAGGGTTTCCTCATCATAGGCATCAGAGAGGAATGCAAGCGCAACGCGGTCAGCGCCAAGCGATGGCTCAACGCAATAGGGCACATATTTGTGCGTGTTGTCGAATGGGTCAACATACTCAAGGTTTTCGCCAGAGTGCTTCATATGCTGCTTTAGGTCATAGTCGGTTCTGTTCGCAATCCCCCATAACTCGCCCCAGCCAAACGGGAATAAATATTCAAAATCTGTTGTGCCCTTTGAGTAATGCGAAAGTTCCTCTTTTGCGTGTTCGCGAAGCCTGAGGTTTTCACGCTTCATGCCAAGCGAAAGCAGCCAGTTTTCGCAAAACTCCTTCCAATAGTTATACCAGTGCATATCAGTGCCAGGCTCACAGAAGAACTCAAGCTCCATTTGTTCAAATTCGCGTGTGCGGAAGGTGAAGTTGCCGGGCGTGATTTCGTTTCTAAAGGCTTTGCCAATTTGCGCAATGCCAAAGGGAATCTTCTTCCTTGAAGTACGCTGCACATTTTTAAAGTTTACAAAAATGCCCTGCGCTGTTTCAGGACGCAGGTAAACTTCCGAAAAGCTGTCTTCCGTAACTCCCTGGAACGTTTTAAACATGAGGTTGAACTTGCGGATGCTTGTAAAATCCCTTGCTCCGCATTCAGGGCAGGCAAGCTCATTTTGCTTTATATAAGCTTCCATTTCCGGGTTGCTCCAGCCATCCGGGTGGATATCAAGTTTGTTTTTATGCGCGAACTCCTCAATCAGCTTGTCTGCGCGAAAACGTGCCTTGCAAGCCTTACAATCCATCAAAGGGTCGGAAAACCCGCCAACATGGCCTGAGGCTACCCAAGTTTCGCGGTTCATTAAAATTGCTGCATCCATGCCTACATTATATAGGCTTTCCTGAACAAACTTCTGCCACCATGCGCGCTTTACATTGTTTTTATATTCAACCCCGAGCGGGCCATAATCCCATGTGTTTGCAAGGCCGCCGTATATTTCAGAGCCAGGGAAGATATACCCCCGGTTTTTACATAAGGCTACAATTTTCTCCATGGTCTTTTCCATTTTATTCTCCTTCTGCTTTGACGGTTTTGGTTCTTTGAAAAGCCGCAGCTTGTCAAATCTTATATATAATGTAACTTAAGGCAAATAAAAATGCTTCATCCCAATAAAGGGACGAGGCATTGCCCGCGGTTCCACCCTTTTTGGCGGCATAATGCCGCCCGCTTTAAAAAACTCGGCTCAGGGCTGCCAAAGGCGCGGTTTTATGCTCCCGGGCTTGCACCCTCCCCGGTTCGCTAAAGCATTATTGCGGCCGTTTTCCCGTCTTTGCCGTATGCGTTTATGCTTGATAGTATGCTAAAATGCTCCGGGTTTGTCAATGCCTTTTGCTTGAATAAATCTCAAATATAAAAACCAAAAAGCAAAGAATTATGAATATGCCATAAACAAAGGCGCTAAGCATTGCCTGTTGTCGAAAAAATAGTTAAAATGAGTTACAAATACAGACGGAGGTTATATCGCTTGATAAGAAGGCGCAGCATAAGGACAAGCCGCTTTAAGCGCATGCTTTATCATGTTGCAAAAGGGCCTGTGCATGTACTTGACAGGGTGCTTACAGCTCTAACCCTAATTAGCAGGCGAAAACGCGCAGCTCTTTTAGCTGCTGCATGCAGCATTGCAGCTCTTGTTGTTGTGCTTTTAATTTTGCCTAAAAAGGGGGATGGGGCAGGCGTAAAAAAGGCGGAACCTGCGCTTATAAGAGCAGCTGCCTCAATAGATGGGCAAATGCTTGAAATCCCGCCTCCGAAAGCTCCGGCTGAAATAACGCCAGAGCCTGTGCCTGAGCCAACGCCCGACCCTTCGCTTTACTATGGTGTAGAAGACAGTGAGGCTGTAATGGAGCTGCAACTGCGCCTTATGGAGCTTGGGTATTTGGATATTGACGAGCCAACGCTCCACTTTGGCCCTGCAACTGAGGATGCGCTAATGCGCTTTCAGCGCCAGCATGAGCTCCAGCAGGATAAAATTGCAGGGGAACAGACCCTTGCGCTTATTTATTCGGATGATGCAAAGAAATACACTCTGCTCGAAGGAACCCGGGGAACTGATGTTGATAGCTTTCAGCGCCAGCTAAAGGAGCTTGGCTACCTGAGAAAAGTCACCGGCTATTATGGAAGCGAAACAATAGAAGCAGTTAAGGCGTTCCAAAATGTAAACAAGCTTAGTATTGATGGCAAAGCAGGCGAGCAGACATTCAACATGATAAACTCAGATAAGGCAAAGCAAAGCCCTGCTCTTGCAAAACAGGCGCGCAGCAAAGCAACTATCAGCAAAATGATAGAAGTCGCAAAAGCGCAGCTCGGTTCTAAATATATCCGCGGCAACGAAGGCCCCAACTCGTATGATTGTTCTGGCTTAGTTTACTACTGCCTTAAGCAGGGTGGCTCGAACCGCCGCAGACTTAATGCAGCAGGCTATGCAAATATTGAAGACTGGGAAAGAATAGACAGCTTAAGCAAGCTTAAACCAGGCGACCTGCTGTTTTTCCGCAACAACTCAGGGAGCAAAATAGGGCATGTGGGCATTTACATAGGAAACGGCGAAATGGTAGATGCATCCTCAAACAATGGCAAAGTCGTGCGCCGCTCCTGTACAAGCGCAACATGGAAACGCCTTTTTGCATGGGCGCGCAGACCATGGTAGAGTATAAGGAGAAAATACGGAAGGGTTAAAAGAATAAATGAAAACTATCGGGTTTATAGGCACAGGAATTATGGGCTCTGCTATGGCAGGGCATCTGCTTGAGGCAGGATATAATTTAAGAGTATATAACAGAACAAAGGCAAAGGCAGAAGCGCTTTTAGAAAAGGGCGCAATTTGGTGCGATACACCTGCGCTTTGTGCAAAAGGGGCAGAGGCTGTAATTACAATAGTCGGCTACCCGAGGGATGTAGAAGCAGTTTACTTAGATGAAGGCGGGATTATTGAAAAAGCTGAGCTAGGCACATATATTATAGATATGACTACAAGCAGCCCTGAACTTGCACAAAGAATATACAAGGCTGCAAAGGCAAAAGGCCTGTACAGCCTTGACGCGCCTGTTACAGGCGGAGATATAGGCGCAAAGAATGCTGCGCTTACAATTATGGTAGGCGGCGATAAAGAGGCATTTGACGCATGCAAGTCGCTGTTTTCTAAGCTTGGCAAGAAAATCGGCCATGTAGGTGGGCCGGGCGCAGGCCAGCATGCAAAAATGGCGAACCAAATTGCTATTGCAGGCACAATAGCAGGCTTAAGCGAAGCGCTTGCCTATGTAAAAAAGGTTGGTGCAGATGCAGAGGCAGTGCTCTCGTGCATTAGCAGCGGCTCAGCTGCAAGCCGACAGATGGATACTTACGCAGAGCGAATTTTAAATGAGGATTTTGGCGCAGGGTTCTATATAAAGCATTTTTGCAAGGATATGGGCATTGCACTTACAGAAGCTTCAGAGCGGGGGCTGCCGCTTGAAGTGCTTAAAAAAGTTAATGACATGTACACATCACTTTGTGAAAAAGGCATGGAAGAGCTTGGCACGCAGGCGCTCATTCGCTATTACGAGTAAACTGTTTTAAAGCCTTCTTCGGGCATAGTACTGTGGGATTTAAGGGGGGAAGGATGAGGAGAGGGTACAAAGGCCGCCAGACAGGCTATAGAAAACGCAGCATTCGCTGGGGGCGGTTTTTGCTCTTTTTAGCGCTCCTTCTTGCGCTTGCAGCAGCAGCGCTAATGCTTATAAACCTGCTCAGTTCTGATAAAAAGCCTTTTAATTTAAAAAATATTCTGCCTTCTAAAACAGAGGCGCCTGTAAATGATTTACTGCCTGAACCTAAGGCAACACCAATACCTGACTTTAAGCTCCCTCAAGAGCTTGCAATTGAGCCTGTTTCTGAAGCAAACCCGGATAACTTCGGCTTTAAAACAAAAATAATGATTAGTGGCGAGGAAGCAGCCTCATTTTTGCGTAGCGGCGATATGCGCTTTGAAAGCGCTAAGGAGTATACAAAGCTCCCGGGCATTTTGACATTTGGCGGCAATAATTACAGAAACACATTCGTCTATGGTACACAATCAGTTTTAGAAAAAAAGCTTACGCGCATTTGGGCTGCAGATATAGGCAGCTTAAATGCAGGCGAAGGGCTTGGCACGTGGACTGGCACAGGCTGGACTGGCATGCCGATAATAGTCGAGTGGCCTGAAAAAACGCGCCGCATCTTGGGGATAAAGCAGGAGTTTAAAGATAAAGAGCAGCTTAAAGAAGTCATATACCCTGCAATGGATGGCTACATTCACTTCCTTGAGCTTGAAAGCGGCAGGCGTACGCGTGAGCCTATTAAGCTTGGGGTTGTTACAAAAGGAACAGCATCACTTGACCCGCGCGGGTATCCGCTTTTATATACAGGCCAGGGTATACCCGATACAAGCGGAGGGTCATGGTTTAGAATTGTTGACTTAATAAAAAACGAAGTCATTTGGAAGTTCGGAGGTGTAGACCCGTTTTCGCATAGGAGATGGCAGGCGTATGACAGCAGCGCGCTTGTTCACGCAGCAACTGATACTCTAATTGCACCCGGAGAAAACGGCGTCTTTTACACTGTAAAACTCAATGCAGTTTTTGATGAAGCAGCCGGGAAAGTCTCTGTTAACCCGGGCGGGCTTGAAAAATACCGCTATATAGGCGATGGTTACGGAGTAAGTGAAGAAAAGGACAAACGCTGGCTCGGCATTGAAAACTCGGCAGCAGTATTTAGAAACTACGCCTTCTTTACAGATAACGGCGGGAGACTTCAATGCCTTGACCTAAATACTTTAGAGCTTAAATATGTTGTGGATGTTACGGATGACAGCGATGTATCCATTGTGCTTGAAGAAGACCCTGAAAATAGCACCTTTTATTTGTATACTGCAAATGAGGTTGATAAGCAAAGCGGCGCTGCTTCTTCAGGGGGCGGCAAAAGCTACCACAGAAAGATAGACGGCCCCACAGGGAGAATTATTTGGCAAAACGAATGGGATGCGCGCTATGGCAACACATCAAGCAATGGCGGAACTTTAGGCACACCCCACTCAGGCAGGGGCAAAATAGCAGACCTTGTAATTTTTAACGCAACGCTCGTACCTGTAACCTATGTAGAAGAAGGGGAAGAAAAGCAGGGCAATGGCGGAAGGCTTATAGCTTATGATAAGCAAAGCGGCAGGGAAGTATGGCGCTTTGAGCAGTATTCGGATTATTGGAGCTCGCCAGTAGTAATATACGATGCAGAAGAAAACGCCTATATCATCCAGGGGGATAGAAACGGCAAACTCCGCATGCATGATGCAAGAACAGGCGCAGCTCTTTTTGAGCTTGATATGGGCTCGCGTATGGAAAGCACGCCTGCAGTTTTTGGGGATTATCTTGTTGTTGGAACACGCGGCACACATGGCTCAGGCGAGAGCCAAAAAATTATCTGCGTTAAAATAAGCTAAGCTCAATAAGCGGGGGTAATCTATGAGCAAGTTCGAGTATGAAATTGTCGGCAAAATCGGGTCAATGGCGCTTATACGCAAGGAAGATAATGATATAGACTATAATATCTTTAGCAATTTGGGCGCTGAGCTTCGCCCTGGCATGATTTGGGTAAGCTCAGGCGCTGTTGAAATCGGCAGGCTCGACTATATAAAGCGAAACGGCAAAGAGCTTACAGGTGACATTGAAGATATTAAGACGGATTATGCTGCACAAGGGCAGGCAATCCTTATGCAGGAATACAGGCGCTTCATCCCGCCGCAGTATTCCGTACGGCAGCTCTTGGTTGAGCATATGCATTTTAATGATGAAGAAAAGCGTGCGCATATTAAACGTTTTTTGCTCCGCTGTGCTAGCCAAGGCGCAATCCCCATTGTTAACTATAATGACCCTGTAAGCATGGAAGAAAACAGGCGCATGGAGCTTAGCTATTTGCGCGAAAAAACAGACCAAGTTGTTGAGTGTATTGATAATGACGAAACAGCCTCTGTAATTTGCATGCTTGTACGCTCGAAATATCTAATTATACTAACATCTGTTGATGGCATATACAGCGACCCGAATGACCCAAAGACGCTTGTAAAAGCAGTTGAGGGCAAGGACACGGACGAGGTGCTTTTAGCCCTTGATGAGCTTCAAAAGGCGTGCGTAGGCGCAAGCAGAGCAGGCGCAGGCGGTGCGCGAGCAAAGCTTGATTTTATAAAAGGCCCTATTCGCCAAGGTACAACAGTAATAATTGCAAACGGCAGGTGCAGGCTTAAAGATGCTATTGAGGGCGCATGCCCGCGCACAATCTTCAGGGTTCGTTAAGTATAAAAAAGGGCGCCCATAAAACGGGCGCCCTTTTGCTAATTT
>CAYWTY010000045.1:0-13705 GCA_964461335.1 uncultured Oscillospiraceae bacterium | reverse complement strand
GCGTTATGCTTCTCTATTTTTCTCCCTTACCCCAATCTTTAGTGTAGAGCCAGAATTCTTTACATTTCTGGACAGCCCCTTTTTCAACCTTAGTAAATACTCATTAAGCTCTACCCGCCAAGCACATCAAGCACATCAGAAGCTATGAGCATTCGTTCCTTTAAAAGTTCATAGGCTTTTTCTGCAGAAGTTCCAAGAATAAAGGCGCCTGCACATGCTGCCTTGTACGGCTCAACTCCCTTAGCCAATAAGGCAAGAATTATACCTGTAAGCATATCACCGCTGCCCCCCTTTGCAAGGCCGGGGTTGCCTCGCGCATTAAGGCAGGCTTTGCCGCCAAATGCAATAACGCTTGTTGCGCCTTTAAGAAGCAAAGTGCAGCCCCAGCTTTTAGCAGCATCAGCAGCTGTTTCAATGGGGTTTTGCAAGATTTCGTCCACAGGTTTGTTTATAAGCCTTGACATTTCACCTGGGTGCGGGGTCAGCACCACCTTATCGTGCATATGCTCAAACAAGGCAGGGGTTTTCGCAAGTGCATTAAGCGCATCTGCATCAAGAACGAGCGGTTTTTTAGCCTTCAGCGCTGCTTCAAGGAGTATTGCAATACCTTCTCCGCTGCCCATCCCAGGGCCTAGCGCTGCTGCATCTACTTGAGGGATTATTTCAACTGCTGTTTGTGCAGCTTCATAGTCCCATTGAGAGCCGCTGCCTGCAGGGTGGCTGATTACGCTTGGGGTTTCCCTAAATGCAGCGCTTATTCCACTAGGTACAGCTGCGTGGAGCAAGCCGCAGCCAGAGCGCAAGGCTGCTTTTAAGCTTAACAGCGCAGCTCCTATGTAGTTTTTACTGCCTGCGCACAATAAGGCCCTGCCGTTACTTCCTTTATGGATATTTAGACCAAGAGGCGGCAAGAGCTCATAAACATCTGCTTCTTCCCATTCTTCTGCAGTAGAAAGCGTAATTGAGGGCAGGCCAATTTTTGTTATGCGTACATTGCCCGAATACTCGCGCCCAGGGAAAAGGAGATGCCCAAGCTTTTTATGCATAAATGTAACTGTAATTGAGGCGCTAACTGCTGCGCCAAGCACATGGCCGGACCCGCCGTCTATGCCTGAAGGAATATCCACAGCTACAACAGGTTTTTTTGAGGAGTTGATCTTTTCAATAACAAGCCTGTACATGCCGCTTATTTCACGCGAAAGCCCTGTGCCAAAAAGCGCATCTACAAGCACATCTGCATAAGTAAGGTTTAAGGCGGCAATTTCTTCATCAGCCAAAAATATTTCAACTTTTAACCCGGATGCAATGGCAATTTTATACTGCAGCAGCGCTAAGCCGGTAAGCGAAGCAGGGGCGCAAAACAACATAGCGCAGCATTTAATTCCCTCCATACTCAACTGCCGTAAAACTGCAAGCCCGTCCCCTCCGTTATTGCCGCTGCCGCAAAGCAAAACGACATTCCCGCCCTGAGGCAACAGTTCTCTAACTGCAGCAGTAACCCCAATTGCAGCCTGTTCCATAAGCACTTCTTCAGGAACACCCTGCTCATTTATCATATGCTCGTCAAGCTGCCTCATTTGGGCAGGCGTTAGCAGGCTAAGCATATTTCTCTCCTTAAGGCTTTATGTATTAATATAAACTCTGGGTACGCGGTCACTTATTGAAAGGAGGATTTCGTAGCTTATTGTATCCGCCCAAGCTGCCATTTCGTCTGCCTTTATGCTTGCGCCCTCTTGGCTGCCTAAAAGCACTACCTCGTCACCTATTTTTACGCCATCAATCTTAGTTATATCTGCCATGCACTGGTCCATACAAATCATGCCTACAATTGGTGCGCGCTTGCCGTGGATTAGTACCTCTGCCCTGTTGCTCATAGAGCGCTTATAACCGTCGCCATAACCAACTGGGAGCGTAGCAATAATGCGCCTTTCGCTTGCAGTATATTTTCTGCCGTAGCTTATTGTATCCCCAAGTTCAACCTCTTTAATATGAACAACAACGCTTTTCCATGTTAAAACCGGTTTTAGCTTTAGATGCTGGCCGCACTCAGGGCCTGGGTGGCAGCCATATAACGCAATGCCCGCACGCACCATATCATAAGAAAGCTCCTTGGGCAGGTCAAGCAGCGCCCCGCTGTTGCTTGCGTGGAGAATTAACGAAAACCCCATTTCCCGTGCAATATTAATATATTGTGTGAACCGTTCAGCCTGTGTTAATGTAAACGCCTTGTCGCGCAGTTCGCTTACAGCAAAATGTGTAAAAAGCCCCTCAACTCTAAGATTAGGGCAGCTCTTTGTATATTCCATAATCGCCCTGAAGTCGCCTAAAGACTTTATACCGAGGCGGTTCATGCCTGTATCAGCCTTAATATGCACTGTGCAGCTCTTTTTCTGAATAGAGGCTGCAAGCTGAAGCGCGTTAAGCATTTCAACAGAAAATACCGTAACAGACAAATCATAATATACAGCCATTTCTGCGCCTTCGGGCAGCATCCCGCCTAGCACGAGGATTGGGATACGCACGCCAGCATCCCTAAGCCGCTTACCTTCTTCAGGAATTGAAACCCCAAGGTAGTCAGCGCCTAAACGTTCGGCTTCCATGCCGATTTCAACAATTCCGTGCCCATATGCATTTGCTTTTACTACGGGCATCAGCTTTACGTTCTTGCCTATGGTTGCGCGCAGCAGTTCGAAATTATGCTTTAATGCGCCAAAATCTATTGTTGTATATGTAGGCCTTAGCATACGCCTCTAATAGTCCTTTCTTTCCTGTTTAAAGCCTGTGTACAATTTGGCCGTTTACAATTGTGCATGTGCAATGGCTCCTAAAGTCGAGCGGGTGGCCATCAAAGAGCGCAATGTCCGCATCTTTACCTATCTCAAGGCTCCCAATGCGCTCATCAAGCCCAGTTATGCGCGCTGCATTAATAGTTATAGCTTCTAAAGCAGCCTGCTCGCTAAGCCCCTCGCGCACGCAAAGCGCTGCACAAACAGGCAGGTATTGGATTGGGATTACAGGGTGGTCAGTCATAAGCGCAAACGGGATTCCAGCTTCGTGCATAAGCTTAGGCGCTTTAAAACTTAGGTTCTTTAATTCTATTTTCGCGCGCTCTGAAAGCAAGGGCCCGAGGATAACACCTGCCTTAAGCTTTTCAAGCTGCGTTTTGAGAATATCTATAATCAGGTGCCCCTCTGTGCAGTGCTCTATTGTAACGCGCAGGTTAAATTCTTCAGCTAACCTAAGCGCGCTAAGTATATCATCCGCTCTGTGAGCGTGAATTTTAAGCATGAGCGTTCGCTCCAACACAGGCAGCAATGCCTCAAGCCCTATATCTATATCAGGCAGTTTATCACAATCCTTAATGCCAAGCTCTTTTTTGCGGGCATATTCCTGCGCTTCGACCATTGTCTTTCTAAATAGAGCAGCGATTGCCATTCGCGTATACGGCGCTGTCTTTTGCTCTGTATACTCACGCTTTGGGTTTTCGCCAAGCGCTGCCTTCATTGCTGCAGGCGCTTTAAGGAGCATTTGCTCAATACCCCGGCCGCTGGTTTTTAGCGCTGCAAACTGCCCGCCAATAACATTTGTACTTCCGGGGCCTGTTAATACGGTTGTAACGCCTGCGCTTAGCGCCTGCAAAAAGCAGGGGTCGAACGGATTAATTCCGTCAATCGCCCGCATTTGCGGAGTAATGGGGTTGGAGTTTTCATTACCGTCAGCGCCTTCTTCCCCTATTCCATCCTCCCACATGCCTACATGGCAATGTGCGTCTACAAAGCCCGGTGTTGCATATTTCCCTTCGCACTCTAGCACCTCAGCTCCGGGTGCAACAAGCGCTTCACCAATAGCCGAAATCCGACCTTCTGAAATTAAAATATCGCCCTTGAATGTGGGTTGGACCATACTCAAAATATGAGCGTTTTTAAGTAAAAGCATTTTTTCTTCCTCCTCATGCTATTATTGCGAATAATAACCGATTTAGCAAGCAGCCTCTTAAAATAGAACAGAAACTAATGCAACATATTAACTGGAGAAAGAGCGAAAATGCTGCTTTAACATGCTAAACACTTTGCAGATTATAATGCTTATGGTACAATAAAAGTCGAAAATATGGTATTCTTGGGAGGAAGTTCGTGCGGATTATCGCCGGAACTTGCCGCGGCAGAAGAATAGCATCGCCAAAGGGGCTTAACACGCGTCCAACTTTAACTCGAATAAAAGAATCCCTCTTTAGCAAGCTGCAGTTTGCCCTGCAGGGTGCGCGTGTGCTGGACCTTTATGCTGGTTCAGGCAGTTTAGGGCTTGAGGCACTCTCGCGTGGCGCGTGTTATGTGGTTTTTAACGATAAGGACCCCGGCTGCTGCTCAATAATAAAAAACAATTTAGAAACGCTGGGGCTTGCGCAATATGCGCTTGTGCTGCAACTAGACGCGCTTGCTGCGCTAACACACCTCGAAAAAGGCAAAGCTTTTGACTTCGTTTTTTTAGACCCTCCTTATAAAAGCAGTGCGCAAAAGGCGCTTGAAAAGCTCTTCGGGTTAGGTCTTGTTGCAGAAGGTGGGCTTGCAGTTGTAGAGCATATATGGGCTGAACGCCCGCAAGCAGTAGATTCGCTTATGGAGCTTGACGATATACGCAAATATGGCGATAAGGGTCTGAGTTTCTTTGCCCCTTATAAGCCTTAAAGAAGGGATATGCAGCATTGAATATAGGCGTTTACCCAGGCAGTTTTGACCCTTTGACATCTGGGCATATGGATGTACTTCGCCGCGCAGCCGTACTTATGGATAAAGTTATAGTTGCAGTGCTCATAAACTCAGCTAAAAAACCTTATTTTTCAGTTAAGGAGCGTCTTGACTTCATTGAGGCTGCAATTCATAGTGAAAACCTCAATAATGTTGAAGTAGGCTCTTTTAAAGGGCTGCTTGTTGACTATGCGCACAGTGTAGGTGCACGCCACATAATACGCGGCCTTCGTGCTGTTATGGATTTTGAATACGAGTTTCAAATAAGCTCTGTTAACAGGCGGCTTGCGCCTGATATTGACACAGTTTACTTCATGGCTGAACCTGAGCACTCGTTTGTAAGCTCAAGCATTATAAGAGAAATCTGTGCGCTGGGGGCGCCTATAGACGGCATGGTGCCTGAAGTTATTAAATGTTCCATAACAGAAAGGTTGGCTAAGCAATGAGCAACACAGAAAACCGTCAATCCCTTCGCATATTCACAATAATCTCCCAAATTGAGCAGCTGATTGAAAGCTCGCCCCGCCCAAAGTTTGGAGGCGGCGGACGCAGACTCATAGATGCTGATGAAGTTTTTGATTTACTTGGGGACCTTAAAGTCACAATTCCAGAAGATATCCGGCGCGCAAACTCTGTGCTTGTTGAAGCGGATACTCTGCTTGAACATGCAAACACTGAAGCTGTTGAGCTTGTAGAGCAGGCACAGTTTAATGCTGATGAACTCAGCAGCCAAGCTGAAGCAGAAGCAGCCCATATTCGCTCTTTAGCAGAACAAGAGTTTGAAGCGCGTGTTTGCGAAGATAAAGTGCTGCTCGAAGTTCAAAGGCGGTCTGAAATACTCCAAGAATATGCGCAGCGCAATGCCAACACAGTCTACAACGGCGCAAAGCAGTATGCAGATGACATTCTCATAGATATTCAGCATTACTTGCTTGAGTACCACAGCATGGTTGAAAAAAACAGAGCAGAGCTTGGAGTTCGGCAAAGCCAACCCACAACCCAACCCATTGAGCAGCCCGAGCCAATAATCCCCGAGTTTAAACAGCCTAAAGCTTACAAAGAGGAGCAAGCGCAAGCACAATTTGAAGAGCAGCACGATTTTAATGAAGAAGAACAAATGCCGCGGCGCAAACTTGGGTGGTTTAGGCGTAAAAACGAGGATGAGTTTTTAGAAGATGACTTTGCGCATGAGGATGAACAGCCTGTAGAAAGACATCGAAAGGCCAAGCATAGTCAGAGAGAAGAGCTTGACCTCGACCTTGATGAATGAGGCTTCCCTAAGATACAAAGCTGGTTTTTTGAATATACTATACGGGCTGTTCGCATAGCAGGGCAGCAGCAAATGCATCCGCATCAAACGGCTGCAAATCCTCCAACCCTTCGCCTACGCCCACAAAACGTACAGGCAGCCCAAGCTCCTCTTTAACAGCTAACACCATGCCGCCTTTTGCGGTTCCGTCAAGCTTTGTTAAAATTATATCTGTTAGGCCGACAGCCTCGCTAAACGCTTTAGCCTGCATGATTGCGTTGCGCCCGGTTGTAGAGTCAAGCACTAAAACCGCTTTACAAATCGCATCCGGAATTTCGCGGCCAATCACGCGGCGAATCTTTTCAAGCTCGTTCATTAAGTTCTTTTTATTATGGAGCCGACCAGCAGTATCACATATAAGCAAATCAAATTGCTTAGCTTTAAAAGATGCGATAGCATCAAAAACAACTGCCGCAGGGTCAGACCCTTCCTCATGGCGCACCATGGGTACCTCGGCTCGTTCAGCCCATATGCCAAGCTGTTCTGCTGCTGCTGCGCGGAATGTATCTGCTGCAGCAAGCATTGTCTTTTTTCCGTTCGCTTTATAATAATGCGCAAGCTTGCCTATTGAGGTTGTCTTACCTACTCCATTGACTCCGACAATGAGCAGCACAGCCCTTGAGTTTTCAGGCAGAAAGCAAGAATCAACCCTCATGCGCGCTGCAATGAGCATTCTAAGTTCTTCACGCGCCTCTTTTGCTAAAGTCAGCTTTTCTTTCTTGATGCGCTCACGCAGTTCTAAAATTAAGCTTCCTGCAAGAGCAGCCCCTACATCCGAAATAATAAGAGCTTCTTCAAGCTCCTCAAAGAAACTCTCGTCAAGGCATTCACGCCCAAAGGCGAGGGAAAGCAGACGATTTCGGGTTTTGCTAAGCCCCTGCTGAAGCTTTTTGAATACTCCCAAACTGTGTTTCTGTTCCATACCCTACCAAATACAATATGCTGAGTTCACGAGGCTGACTGGAAGCGGGCTGAAACAATTTTTGAAACACCCTTTTCCTCCATAGCAACCCCGTAGAGCGCATTGCATACCTCCATACTGCCCTTTCTATGCGTAATTAAAATGAATTGCGTATCTTGCGCATACTCTTTTAAAAAGTTGGCAAACTGTGTGACATTGACTTCGTCAAGAGAAGATTCTATTTCATCAAGTATGCAAAAAACAATCGGTTTAAGCTTTAACATTGCAAATAAGAGCGCAATTGCTGTAAGCGCCCTTTCGCCGCCAGAAAGAAGCGTAAGAAGCTGAAGCTTCTTCCCTGGAGGCTGTGCAATTATATCAATTTCGCAGCTAAGCACATCTTTGGGGTCACTAAGCCGCAGTTCAGCCCAGCCCCCTCCGAAAAGCTGCTCAAAGACTTCTGAAAAATGCTTTTGTATAAGCTGAAACTGCTTAAGGAATTGCTTTTGCATAGTCGAGGTTAAGTCTGCAATAACTTTGTTTAGGTCTGCCTCTGCCTGCCTAAGGTCAGCACACTGAGTTTTGAGGCCTTCATATCGCTCATTGAGCGCTTTATAATCTTCAATTGCATTAACATTAATATTGCCAAGCGCGCGCACCTCTTTTTTAAGCTCATCAATGCGCATATGCGTTGCTGCAACTCCGTTCATTTGCGTTTTAAGAGAGAGCGCCTCCTCGTATGTAAGCGTGTATTCTTCTTGCATGCGTTCGTTCATTGCACTAAACTCAAGCTCAGCTCGGCTTTGTGAAAGCGCCTGCTTATGCTTCTTTTCCTCAAGTTCACGCAAGCTCGTATTAAGCTCATCTTTTCTATTTCGCAAGTCTGCAAGCGCCTGCTGCAGCTTCTGGCGCTCTTCTTCAAGCAAGTGATACTCATCTTTAACAGCGTCTGCTCTTGCTTGCTCTTTAGATATTTGCCCCCCATACAAGCTTAGCTGCTCATCAAGGCTGCTCTCTTGTTCTTTGGAAGCTTCAAGCAAAGCAGTATTTTTAAAGTATGAAGCCTCCGCCTGCTCATGCTCGCGGGCTAAGCGCTGCCTTTCAAGCCTTACTGCATCCTCTTCCTTCTGGATTGCCATACGCTGAATTTTGCGCTCAACAAGGCTTTTTGAAGCAAGGTCAAGCTTTGCACGCAACTCGGACAGCTGCTTTTGTGAGCATTCCACATCTTCCTGTGTTGAGGTGCTGCCAAGAGCCAAACCTGAGTGTACTTGCTCTATTTCGCTGCGCTGCTTTAGAATATCCGCCATATTGTCATTTAGCTGAGCGTTTTCTAGTTCACTGCGTTCTCTAGCCAGCTTATTTTGATTAAGATCGCGCTCTATGAGTTCAAGCTTCTCCTTCTGGCGGGCTGTTTCAACTTCCTCAACATGAAGGCGTGCTCCTGCACCTTCAAGCGCCTTGCTACAAGCTAAGACTTTATCTTTTGCCTCTACAAACAAAGAAATCTGTTCAACTGTCCTATGTTCTGCTTCACTTATGCGCAGTTCAAGCTCCCTGTATTCCCTCTCTCGGCCAAGCAGGCTGAACTCGCGCTTTTGTATGCTGCCGCCAGTCATTGAGCCGCCCGGGTGAATAATATCCCCCTTAAGGGTAGCAATTCGAAATGCAGCACCCGCTCTTTTGTTTAAGGCTATTCCTGCTTCAAGGTCTTTTACGATTACAGTCCGCCCAAGCAAGTTTTCAATAACAGCGCGGTATTTTTCATCATATGTAATTAGGTCAGAGGCAACACCTAAACAATCGTGCGATAAAAGCTGCTTCTTCTCCTCTGAGTTAAGCAGACGAGGCCGCATTGCTGAAACAGGCAGTAATGTTGCACGGCCATACGCTCTTAAACGCAGGTGTTCTATAACGCGCTTTGCGTGGTTTGGTGTTGGCGTTACAATATACTGAAGTGCAGGCCCAAGCGCCATTTCAAGCGCTGTTTCATATTCCGCTGGTACATTTAGAAGGTCTGCAACAACCCCAAGCACACATTCGGAGAGCCCATTATCCGTTTCGCAGTCTTTTAGCACATTGCGAACGCTGCTGTAATACCCCTCATAGGCGCGTGCCATTTCTTTTATTACAGCTGCACGAGAGCGCATTGCATTTTCTGCCTGTTCAAGCTCACGAACTGCTATGCTTTGTGCGTTGCTTTGCTCCTGCGCTGCAACGAGTGCAGCCTGCAGCTCTTCCTGTTCAGAAGAAAGCGCCTTGCACGCAAGCTCCTGCTTTTGCATAGCTAAAACTGCGCCTTCCTTTTCTGATTGAATGTCAATATTTTCTGCGCTAAGTTTATCCTGCTGCGCTTTTATTGTTTCCATGCGCTCTGATAAGGCTTGAGCCATTGCCTCAAGCCTTGAAAGCTGGCTTTTCGCATCCGACAGCCTGTTTAAGGACTCTATAATGCTGTTTTTCTGCTCGTTAAGCCTGTGTTCCTGCTCATCAATTTCCTGCTGCATTATATCGAGCTCGGACTCGTTGTTAAAGATTTGGCTCTCAAGCTCGCTAAGCATATCCTTGCCTGAAACTCCGCTTTCTTCGAGCTTCCCAAGTTCGATTAAAAGCTCCTCTGAACGATTTTTATCAGCTTGGAGCGCATCAAAAAGCCGCTCCTTCTCTTTATATAAATGCTCTTTACGCTCTTTAAGCACATTTGCTTCACCTGAGTGCGCCTCAACCCCTGACATTAAAGAGAGAAGCTGATTTTGCAGATTTGCCGCTGTTTCCTCAAGCGCACGCAAAGCAGACTCCTCTGCCAAATACTCCTTAGAAAGCGCAAGTTCGCTTGAAAGCATTGCCTCGCCTTCATCTTGCATTTGGCTTAGCACAGCTGCAAGCGCTGATAATTTCTCTTTGCTGCGGTCATATTGGTACAAAAACACATTTATTTCAAGCTCACGAAGCTCTTCCATTAAGCTTAAGTATTTGCGTGCCTTTTCTGAATTTTCCTGCAGCGGTTCGCGCTGGCTTAAAAGCTCTGCGAGTATGTCTTCAATCCGCTCTATATTCTTGCCTGTATGCTCAAGTTTTCGCACAGCCTCTTCTTTTCGTGAGCGGTATTTCATTACGCCTGCAGCTTCTTCAAGCGCAGCCCGTCTATCCCCTGATTTGTTTGAAAGGATTTCTTCAACCTTACCCTGGCCAATAACTGAGTAGCCCGCTTTACCAATACCAGTGTCTCTAAAGAGCTCTTGAATATCCTTAAGGCGGCAGTTGTTGCGGTTTATTGCATACTCGCTCTCGCCTGAGCGATATACGCGGCGCGTTATTGTTACCTCTCTAAACTCAAGCGGCAAAGCGCCATCAGAATTATCAAATGTGAGGGCTGCCTCGCAGTACGCCTGTGGTTTTCTTTCCTGTGTGCCGTTAAAGATAACATCCTCCATGCGGCCCCCACGGAGCGCTTTTGCACTTTGTTCCCCTAGAACCCAGCGCACTGCATCAGAAATATTGCTCTTACCTGAACCATTTGGCCCAATAACAGCAGTTATACCTTCATCAAATAGCAGTTCTGTTTTGCGCGCGAAAGATTTAAACCCATGCAGTTCAAGCTTAGTTAGGCGCAACCCCCGCTTCACATCCTTTGTTATAATTTGCATTATGTATTAGTTTTATAGCTGTTGCTTTGTTTTGCTCCTAAGAGTTTTTAACGCTGCTTTTGCTGCGTGCTGCCCAGCTTCCTGTTTCGAGTTGCCGCTGCCTTCACCAACTAGGTTTTTATTTAATGAAACCTGTATTATAAATTCCTTCTTGTGGTCAGGCCCAGTTTCCGATACAACGCAATAGCTGATGCTCCCTAATCGTTTCTTTTGCACATACTCCTGCAAAGCAGTTTTATAATCCTTATTTGAACCCTTTTCTGTTGCGTTTTGGAGCGCTTCATGTGCAAATTTTAAAACGAACTCCCGCACAGGCTCAAGCCCGCCATCAAGGTAAACAGCGCCTATAAGCGCTTCTAAAGCATCCGATAGTATGGAAGGCTTTGCTCTGCCCCCTGTATTCTCCTCGCCTTGCCCAAGAAGCAGGAACTCCTGCAAGCCAAAATGCTTTCTTCCTGCATAGTCAAGCGCAGCTTCGCATACAATCATTGCGCGCACGCGCGTCATAGAGCCTTCATCCCACGAAGGATGCTTGAGGTAGAGCTGCTCGCTTATGCACAGCTCGAGCACTGCATCGCCAAGATACTCAAGCCTCTCATTGTGGACACTGCCTTTTCCGTCTCCTTTTACAAATGAAGTATGCGTAAGCGCAGCATCAAGAAGTGAAGTATTCTTGAATTTGTACCCGATGCGTGTTTGAAGTTCCTCAAGCTGAATTTTACGTTGATTCGTCATAGACATGCCTCTTTCAAACGAATGCCCGCACCAAAATATGATGCGGGCATATAGGTTTCAAAATAGCTCAATGACCTTCGAGATACTCGACAATATCGCCCACTGTGCGTACTTTCGGCAGTTCTTCATCAGGAATTTCGATGTCAAACTCCTGCTCAAGGTCCATAATCAGCTCAACAACATCCAGACTGTCCGCTTTTAAATCTTCTACAAGCTTTGATTCCATTGAAATAATATCAGCATCCAAATCAAGCTGCTTGGCTATAATTTCCCGAACCTTTTCAAATTTCATCGCATATACTCCTCTCAGTTCGCATGAAAGCAAGAATAAAGAATGTATTTCAAGTTCAAGTTTAGAGTATGCCTAGCGATATGTCAATGCTTATTCCATACCCCGGGCTTTACTCCTGTACTGAAGATATGGCATTAGCTATTGCATTTGTCACACCGCCTTCTATATAGGCGCCTGCCTGGCGCAAGGCAGCAGCGAATGCCTTAGCATTTGAACTGCCGTGCGCTTTTATTATGCCGCCGTTAATGCCAAGCAAAGGTGCGCCGCCATATTCAGTATAATCCATTTTACGCTTTAAGCGCCTAAACGCGGGTTTTGCAAGCATAGCGCCAAGCTTAGAGCGCATATCAGCCATAAGTTCTTCTTTTAGCATATCCATCATAAAGCCTGCTACACCTTCAGTGTTCTTCAAAACAATATTTCCTGAAAAGCCATCACATACAACAACATCGAATTCCCCAGAAAGCACATCCCGCCCTTCGCAATTGCCCAAGAAATTGACAGGCGTGTGTTCTTTAAGGAGCAAGTAAGCTGCTTTTGTAAGCTCATTGCCCTTTTCTTCTTCTGCACCATTATTTAAAAGTCCAACACGCGGCTTTGGGATTCCGTAAATATGCTGCATATAAGCTGTACCCATTAGAGCGAACTGCTGCAGATATTGAGGTTTGCTATCAACATTCGCCCCACAGTCAATAAGCGCAACGCACCCGCCCTTTGAAGGGAGGATTGGCGTAAGCGCAGGGCGCTTAACACCTTTTAACCTTCGAACAAGCAAGGTTGCACCTGCCAAAAGCGCACCTGTGCTGCCTGCAGAAACCATACAGCCTGCTTCTTCGTCAGCAACGCATACTAGCGCCTTAACAAGGGATGCCTCGCGCTTGTGTTTTATAGCAACAGCCGGCTGTTCGTTTGCTGTAATTATTTCAGGCGCATGGAGGATGCGAAGGCGTTTAGGGTCATGCGTGTGCTCTAAAAGATAACGCTCAATAAGCGATGCATCTCCAACAAGAATAAGCTCCATAACTGCATTTTGTGTTTGGGCAAGCAAGCAGCCGTCGAGTACAGCTTGGGGCGCATTATCGCCGCCAAAAATATCTACTGCAATTTTCATTACTTTACCTCCACCAAAATACCCCTAAACCCGGAAATAAAACAAAAAGGCAGGAAATCTTTTGGTTTCCGCCTTTAGGTAAGAACCACTGCTAAAACAAGGTTATAGCATTGCTTAGACACCTAAGCCTCGCCCTTTTTTTTGTCGTCTTTAATTACAATAGCCTGCCTGCCGTCGTAGTAGCCGCAGTTTTTGCACACTCTGTGAGAGAGCTTGACTTTATGGCATTGCGGGCACTGTGAGATTTCGGGCATTGATATGTTGCAATTACCTGCTCTGCGGGAATCCCGTTTTGCTTTAGAAGTTTTTCTCTTTGGGACAGCCATTTCTACACCTCCTTAAAGTTTTCAAGCAGCCTCAAAAGGCCGCTTAGCCTTCATCCTGAATACAGGCACATGTTTCTATGTTTAAGTTGCACCCGCAAATAGGGCATAACCCTTTGCATTCTTCCTTACAAATACTTGAAATTGGCAAGTTGAGAAAGATATTGTCAAGCACAGGGGTAATGAGCTCGAGCTTTTCGCCCTCAAATGTATAGCTTCCGTCATCTGTTGATGCGCCTTTAACAAAACGTTCTGAAAACGGAATATCCAATGTTTCCGCAAACAGTTCATCGCAGCGTGCGCACCGTGAAGAAAGCATTAACCCAAGCCGCCCGTTTAGAGCAAATGCATTGCCGTCAAATGAATATGTAATTTCCAAGCGAACAGGAGTCAGAAACTCAATTTGTCTGCCTCCGTAGCATTGCGGTTCCACAGCTTCTTCAAGTATTGCTAAAAAAGCTTTTCCCGGCTGCTTCAACGCTTCGCCAACGTTAAGCTCCATCTCATTCCTCCCAAATCAGCCAAAGTTTATTTTACCCATTGCTGGCGGGTTTGTCAACTTTCTTGTTGAATACATTTTTCCTTGCATTGTAGCGGCGTCAAACATAGGTTACACATCTGTGCAAGGAAAGCTGTCATGGG
>CAYWTY010000044.1:0-13811 GCA_964461335.1 uncultured Oscillospiraceae bacterium | reverse complement strand
CCATGACAGCTTTCCTTGCACAGATGTGTAACCTATGTTTGACGCCGCTACAAAGTTGATAAGGATACAGGTTATTGTATATTGAAATACTCATATAAAAGTGCTATGCTTTATGCAGCTAAAGAGTATAAATGTTTAACCTGACTACCTCTCATATAAGTTTGCTATAAACGGCGCAAACGTTTCTACAAGCAGCCTTAAATGCTTTGCTATGGGAGCCCCCGCATAAAATGCAAAAAGTGCAAAGCGGGCGGCATCCTTTTCTTTTTTGTTTTAGGAGGCGCAATATGCGTATCTGTATAAAAAATGGCGAAGTAATCAACGCCTGCGGGAGATTTCTCTCAGATGTCCTTATTGAAGAAAATAAAATAATTGCAGTTGAACCTTCTATTGATTCACCTGATGCGCATATTATAGATGCTCGCGGGTGCTATCTGTTCCCAGGGTTTATTGATACACATACGCATTTCGACCTGGATTTAGGCACAACCATAACTGCTGATAACTTTAATACAGGTACTGTAGCTGCACTTCTTGGCGGCACAACTACAGTGCTTGATTTTGCTACACAATCAAAAGGCGGCACTTTACTTGAAGCGCTTAACCAATGGCATGAAAAGGCAAATGGCAGCTCATGTAATTATGGTTTTCACATGGCAATTACTGACTGGAATAGCTCTGTCTCGCAGGAAATGGATGTTATGCGCGAAAAAGGCGTCACTTCTTATAAGATGTATATGGTATACCCAGCACTGCGAGTTGAGGATGGTACTATTTATCTCGCAATGAAACGTGCAGCTGAAATAGGGGCGCTCATTGGCATGCATTGCGAGAACTGGGATTTGCTGCAGACATTGACTGCAGAGCAACTTGCACTTGGTAATACCGGCCCTACAGGGCACCCTCTTTCACGGCCTGCAGCAGTTGAAGCAGAGGCCATTTCGCGCTATCTTCGCATAGCAGAGCTTGCAAAAGCAAGCGCATATGTTGTGCACCTTTCAACAGCACAAGGCCTTAAAGAAGCGCGTCATGCCCGTGAACGCGGCCAAAAGGTGTATCTTGAGACCTGCCCTCAATATCTTGTGCTTGATGATGAAAGATACAATGATGCTGATGCAGCTAAATATGTTATGAGCCCGCCTCTAAGAAAACCTCCAGACAATAAGCTGTTGTGGGAAGGTCTCGCAAAAAACGAAATAGATACGCTTGGCACTGACCACTGCTCATTCACAATGGCTCAAAAATCTCTTGGCATAGGTGACTTCACGAAAATACCCAATGGAAGTGCTGGTGTGCAGGTTCGCGCAATGCTCTATTTTACATTCGGAGTACTAAGCAAGATAGTCACCTTGGAGCAGATGGCAGCACAACTAAGCGAAAATGCAGCGCGGATTTTTGGGATGTATCCGCAAAAAGGTAAGATTCAAGCAGGGGCAGATGCAGATATTGTTATTTGGGAGCCTAACTATAAGCAAAGATTAACACACGCCAATTTAGCGCATGCATGCGATAACTCCCCCTATGAAGGTATGGATGTTTCCGGCTTTGCAAGGGATGTAATTCTTGGCGGAGTAATAGCAGTGCAAAATGGGGCTCTTCAAAAAAGGGGGCAGGGCAAGTTTGTACATAGAGGCGCCTGCACAACGTATAAGTACTAATTTAGGCTTTAAGGTAGTATAATGAGTGTTTTAATAATTAAAGGTAATATTGTTTTTGCACCTGTTTTTGGCGAACTGCATTCTGTTGAAAACGGATATATTGTATGCATAAACGGAAGAATTGAGGGAGTATATTCCTCCTTGCCTGCACAGTTTTCGGGTGCGTCTGTTGAAGACTATTCAGATAAGCTTGTTATCCCATCCTTCACAGATATGCACCTTCATGGCCCTCAATATGCAATGCTTGGCATGGGTATGGATTTGCAGCTGCTTGATTGGTTAAATACGCATACCTTCCCTACTGAAGCCCAATTTGCTGACACAGAATATGCGCGCATGGTTTATAAAAAGCTTGCTGCAAATTTAATAAAGGTAGGGACAACAAGGGTTTGCATGTATGCCTCAATTCACAGGCAGAGCACGCATATCCTTATGGAAGAACTCGACAGAGCAGGCGTAACCGGTTATGTTGGCAAAGTAAATATGGATAGAAACAGCCCCAACTATCTCTTAGAAAATACTAATCAGTCAATAAGTGAAACGATTCTTTGGCTTAACGAATGCGAGGGACGTTACGAAAACATACACCCCATGATAACGCCCAGATTTACGCCTTCATGTACAGATGAGCTTATGCAGAGTTTGGGGGAAATAGCTTACAAGCGCGGTCTTCTTGTGCAATCCCACCTTTCTGAGAACCTTGATGAGATAGCTTGGGTTAAGGCTCTATGCCCTAACTGCAGCAGCTATTGGGAGACTTACGAGCGGTTTGGGCTTTTTGGAAACAAAACAGTTATGGCGCACTGCGTTTACTCGGATGAAGACGAGCGCAAGGCTATACTTAAAAATGGGGTTTGGGTGGCGCACTGCCCTGATTCAAACATTAACATTGCAAGCGGAATAGCCCCAATCAGGCGTATGCTTAAAGAGGGGTTGCATGTAACATTAGGTTCGGATATTGCAGGGGGCGCTCATCTTTCTATGATGGATGTTGCAACAGCAGCAATCCGCTCATCCAAAAGACATTGGCTTGATACGGGAAAGCAGGAAGACTTCCTTACAGTTGCTGAGGCATTTTATCTCATTACTTCAGCAGGCCAAGAATACTTTGGTTCAGGCCCGGGTTTTGAAGCAGGAGATATGCTGCATGCGCTTATACTTGACGATTCATCTCTTCTGCCGCAAGCTGAGCTTACACCCAAAGAGCGGCTTGAGCGTTTAATGTATTTATCGCAAGGCAACTGCATTGTTGCACGCTACAGCCAAGGAAAGCTTGTAGGCTAAAGGTTCTTCAGAGGTAAGCTATTCCTCAATAGCAACATATACCAGCTTACGTAAAAAGCCCAATAAATCAGTTTACTAACGCGCTAAGGCTGGCGCTTTTCTACTTGCAAGCGTACCTGCTTGCCAATGCGTAGCTTGCGGTGCATTAGCAAAAGGTTTTACAATAAAGCTTATGCTTTTCGCACGCTTTAACTCGGACTCCAACTCGCCTATGGAAATATTATATACTCTGCCGTTTACAGTTACTTTTAGATGCTGCATTTCCATTATGTACATTACCCCCTTGTCTATAAAAGCTAAACCGGGAAATTGCCATGTTTTTTCGCAGGCAAAACATCGCGCTTATTCTTTAACATTTCCAGGGCGCTCGCAATTCTTGCACGCGTTTCGCTCGGATAAATAACATCATCTATTAAGCCGCGTGCTGCTGCCCTGTATGGGTTTGAGAATTTATCCTTATATTCTGCAACCTTATCTTTGTAAGCAGCAGCAGAATCCTCAGCACCTTCTATGTCTTTTCTAAAAATTATACCTGCTGCACCTTCAGGGCCCATAACAGCGATTTCTGCTGATGCCCAGGCAATCATTTGGTCAGCCCCAAGCTCTTTTGAACACATTGCAAGATATGCTCCTCCATATGCCTTTCGTACGACTATCGTAATCTTTGGCACTGTTGCTTCAGAATACGCATATAGGAGTTTGGCACCATGGCGGATTATGCCGCCGTGTTCTTGGTTAACACCCGGTAAAAAGCCGGGTACATCCGCAAAAGTGAGGATTGGGATATTGAAGCAATCACAAAATGATATAAAGCGAGCTGCTTTATCCGACGCATTGATGTCTAAACAGCCTGCCATCACCTTTGGCTGGTTTGCGATAATACCTACGGGTTTGCCCCCAATGCGGCCAAACCCTACAATAATGTTTTTTGCATAATAGGGCTGGACTTCGAAAAAGTCGCTATCATCGACAACTGCAGTTATTACGCTCTTCATATCATAAGCTTTGTTTGGGTTCTCTGGTAAAAATGAATCAAGCGCTTCACAAACTCGGTTAATATCATCGCCGCTTGGTTTAACCGGCGGCTGTTCCATATTATTTGCAGGCAGGAAAGACAGCAGCCTTTTTATTGCTTCGAGCGTTTCGCCTTCTGTTGGGTGAATAAAATGCGCAACTCCTGATATTGAGTTATGCGTCATAGCGCCGCCAAGCGCTTCAGAAGTAACTTCCTCGCCTGTAACAGCCTTAATTACAGCAGGGCCTGTTATGAACATATTTGAGGTTTTATCTGTCATAAATACGAAATCTGTAATTGCAGGTGAGTATACAGCGCCCCCTGCACATGGGCCCATAATTACAGAAATCTGCGGAATTACGCCTGAGCTTATGGTGTTTCTGTAAAATATATTCCCATAGCCTGCAAGCGCATCTACGCCTTCCTGTATGCGAGCGCCGCCTGAATCATTAATGCCTATTATCGGGGCTCCTGTTTTTAAGGCAAGATCCATAACTTTGGTAATCTTTTTTGCATGCATTTCACCAAGAGAACCGCCAACAACAGTAAAATCCTGCGCATAAACATATACAAGCCTGCCGTCTATGCTGCCGTAGCCTGTTACAACACCCTCCCCAGGAACCTGCATGCCTTCCATGCCGAAATCGCTGCAGCGGTGCTCAACAAGTGCATCAATTTCAACAAAGCTCCGCTCATCCAATAGTGAATTCAAGCGTTCGCGCGCTGTCATTTTCCCCGCCTGGTGCTGCTTCTTAATGCGCTCCGCTCCGCCGCCTTCCATAACCTTGGCTTTTCGACTCGCCAGTATATCATACATGCTGTTGCTCATATGAAATGCCTCCTATAAAATTTAGGTTAAACCTGAACTAGCCATTTGTTACAATAGCATATCAGCTAACGCTCTGAAAGTTCAATTAAAACTCCGCCTGTACTTTTAGGGTGCAAAAACGCTATTCTTGCCCCGCCTGCACCATAGCGCGGCTTTTCGTCTATCAGCCGCATACCCTTTTCCTTCATTTGGGCAAGCGCTTTTTCTATTGAGGGGACACGTATAGCCAAGTGCTGTATGCCCTCCCCCTTTTTTTCAATAAAGCGAGCAATAGGGCCATCCGGGCTTGTACTTTCAAGTAGCTCAATTTCGCTGTCTCCGCATGGGAAAAACGCGACACGCACTTTTTGCTCTTCAACTGTTTCAATGCCCGTACAGCTTAACCCTAACGCTTCATATACTTTAATTGCTTCATCTAAATTATTCACTGCAATTCCAATATGGTCTAATTTTGTTGGCTGCATAGCTTCCTCCCTATAAGCGGAATTTTACTGTTTTCATTTGAGCAAGCACTTCTTCGCTTGCAGTAAAAGGGTCTCCATTACCTTGCATAATTTGCTTGCTGTAACTATCGAGTGCTCCGGTTTGTTCTGTAAGCCTGCTAACAGTGTTTTCCAGCGCTTCAGTCATAATACGAAGCATCTCTGCTTTAAGGTTTTTCTGCCTTCTAGCGGCAAGCCTGCCTGTTCTTTCATCCTCAGATAAATGGAACAAGAGTTTTTCAAGCAGCTCAGTTGTTCCCTTATCTTCACTTGCAATTGTTCGAACAACAGGGGGGCGCAGCCCTTCAAAATGGCCTTTAAGGTCGAGCATCATCTCAAGTTCAGCTTCTAAGCGGCCTACACCATCCATATCAGCCTTATTAATGCAAAAGATATCGCCAATCTCTAAAATACCTGCTTTTATTACCTGTATATCATCGCCCATACCTGGTAATGTTACAAGCAAAACTATATCAGCCAACTGCACAATGTCAACTTCGGATTGCCCAACACCCACAGTTTCTATGAAAATATAATCAGAGCCATATGCGTCAAGAACCCGCACAGCAGAATGCGTGTTCCTTGCGAGACCCCCTAACTGGCCTCTTGTACCCATTGAGCGAATGAATACGCCAGGGTCCGTCGCCAGTTCCTGCATGCGGATTCGGTCGCCAAGAATTGCCCCTCCGGTAAAGGGGCTTGTCGGGTCAACTGCAACTATCCCAACCCGTTTATCCATTTTACGCAGCAGTTTTGCCAGTTTATCTGTTAAAGTAGATTTGCCTGCTCCTGGCGGTCCTGTTATGCCGATTGTCCGCGCTTTGCCTGTATGCGGAAAAAGCGCCTTTAAAAACTCAATTGCAATAGGGTCTTCGTTTTCAGCAAGCGATATAGCTTTTGCAGCTATTCTGGCTTTGCCAGCAAGAATCCCAGATACATAGTCGTCAACTTTATTCATTCCTACCTCTTAAGGTTGGCTTTTATGTATGAAACTACATCCTCAGTGTTTGTTCCAGGGGTGAAGACAGATTCTATGCCATGCGCTTTAAGGAATGGGACATCCTCATCAGGGATTACTCCTCCGCCTATAACAAGCACATCATCAACGCCGTTTTCCTTTAATAGCGCAGTTACACGCGGAAAGAGCGTGTTGTGAGCACCAGAAAGTATACTTAAGCACAGCACATCAACATCCTCTTGAAGGGTAGTAGCTGCTATCTGTTCCGGAGTTTGCCTTAAGCCGGTATATATTACTTCCATTCCCGCATCTCTAAGCGCCCGACCAACTACTTTTGCTCCCCTATCATGGCCGTCTAAGCCCGGCTTTGCAACAAGGACACGTATCTTTTTTTCAAGCATTGTTCTGCCCCCTCTTAAAGTATAGCAGTTCCGACATATTCACCAAACTCCTCTCTCATAACCCCGCAGATTTCGCCAAGCGTTGCATATGTAAGCACAGCGCTAAGTATATAGGGCATAAGGTTTTCCTCACTGCGGCATGCAAGGCGCAAAGCTTCAAGGCTTAAGTTGACATTTGCATTATCCCTTGTTTCCTTAAGTATTTTAAGCTTATTCTTTTGCATAACTTCAACTTCAGGGTCTACACGAAGAAGCCCTTTTGGCGGCTCTTCATCTATTCGGAACTGGTTAACGCCAACTACAACACGTTCGCCTTTTTCTATATCCTTTTGGTAGCGATATGCACTATCCATTATTTCTTGCTGCATATAGCCTTTTTCTATTGCTTTGGGCGCTCCGCCAAGTTCATCGATTCTTGCGATGTATTCTTCTGCTTGCTTAAGCATTGTATCTGTAAGCGCTTCTACATAGTAAGAGCCTGCAAGCGGGTCAACAGTATCCGCTACCCCGGACTCATAGGCTACAATCTGCTGAGTTCTAAGTGCAATGCGTACAGATGCCTCTGTAGGCAGAGCAAATGCTTCATCTCTTGAATTTGTATGCAGAGACTGTGTTCCGCCCAATACAGCAGCAAGTGTCTGTATAGCAACGCGAATAATATTATTATCAGGCTGCTGTGCAGTAAGGCTGCACCCTGCGGTTTGAGTATGGAACTTAAACATCATAGATTTGGGGTCCTGTGCCTTGAAGCGCTCCTTCATAATTTTTGCCCACAGCTTCCTCGCTGCGCGGTATTTTGCTACTTCCTCAAGTAAATCATTATGCGCATTGAAAAAGAATGAGAGCCTCGGCGCAAAATCATCTACATTAAGGCCTGCTTTTATTGCAGCTTCCACATAGGCAATACCATCAGCAAGCGTAAAGGCAAGCTCCTGCACAGCTGTACAGCCCGCTTCACGAATATGATAGCCGGAAATAGAGATTGTGTTCCACTGTGGTACAGCCTCAGCACAGTATTCAAAGATATTCGTAATTAGGCGCATTGAAGGTTCTGGCGGGAAAATATAGGTTCCCCTTGCCATATACTCTTTAAGAATATCATTTTGAATAGTGCCGCGAAGCTCTTTTGAGTCAACCCCCTGTTTTTGGGCTACAGCAATATACATAGCGAGTAAAACTGCAGCAGGCGCATTTATGGTCATTGAGGTTGATACTTGGTTAAGAGGTATGCCCTCAAAGAGCAGCTCCATATCTTTTAGAGAATCTATCGCTACTCCAACCTTACCTACTTCACCCTCTGCAAGCGTATTATCAGAGTCGAAACCAATTTGCGTAGGAAGGTCAAAAGCTACTGAAAGCCCCATTGACCCTTGCTCTATTAAATATTTATAGCGTTTGTTTGATTCTTCGGCTGTAGCAAAGCCTGCATACTGGCGCATAGTCCATAGCCGACCACGATACATAGTAGGTTGAACTCCGCGTGTAAATGGGTACTCGCCCGGGAGCCCTATATCATTAAGATGGTCCACATGGTCAATATCCTTATGCGTGTACAAACGCTTAACTGCATACCCGCCGGTTGTATAAAAGGTTTCCTTGCGCTCCTTCCTTTTAGCTAAGGATTTAACTACGCTTTTATCCCATTGAACTAATCTTTCTTCGAAACTCTCCATAATAACTCTTGCCTCCGTAAACTATACTAGACGCGTATATAATGCGCTTAGCCTGCTGTTTTTGCAAGGGCAAAACCAGCAGCTAAGGCCTTTTTATTAAGCTCCTCCGTACCTTTTGGAATTCGGCTCAAAAGCGCAGCTTGAGCAGATTCCTGCGATACTATGCCCGTATAAGCGACCAAAAAGCCAAGCGCTATTACATTTGCAACAATGGGCTTGAAATCGCTCTGTGCTGACTGAATAATTGGAACAGAAATCACTTTTCTATTAGAACTTTCAGTATCAACAAAAGCATCTACAATAATCACAGTCTTTTCTTCAGCATTTGCCCCAAACAAGCGGAACGCTTCATTTGTAAGGCATAAGAGATAATCAGGTACAGTTGCCTTGGGGTAGTCAATTTCACCTAAAGAAATAACGACTTCTGCCTTTGAAGCACCTCCACGTGCTTCAGGGCCATAGCTCTGGGTCTGTATGGCATTCTTGCCCTCGAGAATAGCAGCCTCTGCAAGAACAATACCTGCAGTTATAATTCCCTGCCCCCCGGAGCCGCTTAAACGGAATTCTGTGCGTTTTGCCATTATTTATTACCTCCAAGCTTTTCAATCAACTGCGTATAGCTCTTTGTATATTCCGGGTCTGTTTTATTTACAAACTCGCCAATGACAATTTTATTGTCATACTCTGTGACACCCTGCTTATACATTGTTGAGTTATCCTTAAGCCAGTTGAACATTGCAGGGGCATCGCCAAGCTTATTGCGCCTGCCGAAATACGTGGGGCAAATCGAGACTGCCTCTATCATAGAGAAACCTTTGTTTCCTAAACCTTTTTGGATATAGTTTTTCAATTGCGCCACATGGTAAACTGAAGCACGGGCAACATAGGTTGCGCCTGCAGCAGAACAGAGGTTTGGCAAATCAAATGTTCGATCAATATTGCCATATACTGCTGTTGTTGCAAGCCGCCCTGTAGGTGTAAGCGGCGAATACTGGCCGCTCGTCATGCCATAAACATTATTGTTGATGATTATCATTGTAATGTCTATATTTCGCCTGCATGCATGGATGAGATGATTGCCGCCTATTGCTGCTGCATCACCATCGCCTGAAATTACAATTACGTTTAGCTCAGGGTTTGCCATCTTTATGCCTGTTGCAAAAGGCAATGCTCTGCCGTGGGTTGTATGCAAAGCATCAAATTTCATATAGCCGGGCGCACGCGAAGAACAGCCAATACCTGAAACTAAAACAGTCTTATCTGTATTAAGCCCTATACTATCAATTGCGCGAATCAATGCGCTTATTACAGTTCCATTGCCACATCCCGGGCACCAAATGTGGGGGAGCCTGTTTTCTCTCATATAACTTAGTGTATTATTCATTCTCCTATTACCCCCGAAACTTGGTTATAAAGCTCATCCGTTTTGAAAAGTTCACCACTTGCCTTAGCTATAAGCTTTACCTCGCAACTGCCCTTGACTATTCGCTCAACTTCTAATACCATCTGGCCGAGGTTCAACTCGGGGACAATAACAAGCTTAGCATTTGAAAGATGCCTTCGAAGAGCAATTTCCGGGAAAGGCCATAATGTTTTAGGGGTGAATAGCCCGGCCTTAACCCCATTAGCGCGCAATTGCCGCACAACATTTTGGGCTGTGCGTGAAACTGAGCCAAGCGCTACAAGCACATATTCAGCATCTTCCATTAAATATTCGCTGAATGTGGCAATTTCTTCAGCATCCTTATCGACTTTATGCTTCAGCCTCTTAAGCAGCTTTTCGTTTTTCTCAGGCGAATTTGTGGCGAAACCGTTTTCATCATGGCTTAAGCCTGTAACATGGAATTTATATCCCTCTCCGTACGGAGCCATCGGCGGTACGCCATCGCCATCAACATCCAAAAAAGGCTGATAGTTTTCTAAACCAGGAGCAGGCCGCTTGCGATCGATGATTTCGTAATTATCTTCAAGCATAACCCCTTCACGCATATGTGCAATAACTTCATCTGTCATTAAGAAAACTGGGGTGCGATATTTTTCCGAAAGGTTAAATGCTCTTATCGTAAACTCATACATTTCTTTTACAGAGCTTGGAACAAGGCAGATTGCGGGATGATCCCCGTGAGTGCCCCAGCGTGCCTGCATTAAATCACCCTGTGCAGGTGATGTAGGCAGGCCTGTTGATGGACCCATACGCATTATGGAAACGACAACAACAGGGACTTCAGCCATGCAGGCAAACCCGATGTTTTCTTGTTTGAGCGAAAAGCCTGGCCCTGATGTGGCAGTCATGGTTTTTAGTCCTGTCATTGAGGCGCCGATAACTGCTGCCATTGAAGCGATTTCATCTTCCATTTGTATAAAGCGGCCGCCCACCTTAGGCAGTTCGATTGAGGAGATTTCCGCTATTTCAGAAGATGGGGTTATTGGGTAGCCTGCAAAAAAGCGCATTCCGGCTCGCAGAGCTCCTAAGACACAGGCTTCATTCCCCTGTAAAAATAGAACTTTGTTTTCACTCATGCTTTCCCCTCCTTAACAAAGATTGCGAAGTCAGGGCACCGATACTCGCAAAGGCGGCACCTAATGCAGGCTTCTTCATTTGCAACTGATACTTTCCGGTTTTTTAGTTCGAGCACCTTTTTAGGGCATAAGGCTACACATATTCCGCAGCCTTTGCACCATTTCTCGTTGATTACAAAGTTTGACATGTTTAATACACCTCTTAGTTTCTGGCAATGAGCATTTCTATTTAGATAAATACTCTCTGTGCAAGTTTCTGTTTCTAAATTGCATATATATGTCTGATGCTTAACATTCTCATGCAATTAGCAGGGGCATCATTTCTTATTCTATCTGCATTATGCATATATGTCCAGCTATTAATAAGCTTTTTATGAGTATTAAATAATTCAAAACATTGTGCTTATATCAAAGTCTGCTTACACTACCTTCGAACTTCATTTCTGCACTTTGATTGGCAGCGTACTATTAAATTGTTTAGGTAAATAGGCGTTTTCCTGCATCCAAGTATACCTGTATGCATGTATACAGGTATACAAAAATCATTACTCATGCCAGCTCGTAAGTTGACAAATGTTGAACAACATTTTCAACTATTTGCATTAAGCAACACCCCGAATTAGACTTGCTAAGCTTACATACAATAATCGTTTTTTAAAAGGCTTAACTAACTTCAATAGCTCTCTCTTTTTATCAATGCAGGAATTATGACATCAGCTTGCAAATCTGATAAGCAAATAAAAAAAAGGAGCCGTAGCTTGTTGCTGCTACAGCCCCCTCGTACTAAATTTATTATATTACTCGCTTATCCAACATTGAAGTCAAATGTCGAACCATCATCGTTTTGCCCCTTTCCAGAGGTGCCTTCAATTGCAAACCATGTTTTGCATTGTTTCGGAAAATCTTTTGCCGGATCTGCGCCGCTAAGAATAGAATTAGGCACAGCATTAAGCCCTTCTGAAACCCCTACTATGCCATCCGGCTTTTCGCTGTTTCCGTAAAAAGTCCCCATGTAAGCAGAATAGACGCCATCATCAGTTACCAAATAGTGCTGTGAGGCATATCCATAGGATGTTTTGGCAAATTCAAAGAACATTACCTCTTTGCCGCCCTTTGAAAGTTTCGTTGATGCTGTTTGCTTTGTTGGGTTATACACTGTTTCATACAACACTGTTTCGCCCTCATCTTTATAGCTTAGTGTGTAATTATTGCCTGCAACATCATATTGGATATCCGACTCATTGCCAAACACAGAAAGCCCTGCTTTAATTGCGCTTTTGTCCATCCCTATAAGAGCCAAAGGTATAAGCGCCAAATCAGCAGTACTAAGCCCCAACAAGCTAAATACACTCATAGGTGACTCTTCGCTGACACTATCTATAAGCCTCTCAAGAAATGCGGATTTTGTTTCTAAATAAGCAGAGTACATCTCACCAGGGCTAGCGCCAGCTCCTACAGGGCTTTTCGCGGAGTCCTTCCCTGATTCGGAAGGCTTCTTTGACGATTGGCTACTGTCTTCATTATTGGCTTCAATTTTATTTGAGCCTTTATCTGAAGGTTTCTGCACTGGCTTTGCACACCCGCCGAGCATAGCAAGTATAAAACCCAGAACCAGCAGTATTGAAATAATCCTCTTCATTCTTACCCCTCCCAAAATTCAATTATTGGCATGTTTTCACTTTGAGTATTGCAATAGTACCACTCTTTTTTTGGCATGTAAACACCTTTAGTGAAAAACCAAGTCAGCTCTCCTGCTCTGTCGCTTTTTGGATTATTGCATCTTTTTCTTCTTTTGAAAGTATCCTTTCTATAAAATAGGCAATCAATGCAATTCCGACTAAATCCATCCCTAACCGAATTAGCATAAATTTTGGGCCAAGCGATGTAGCCTCAAAAAGAATAAGCGGGATTTTTGTTGTTGACCATGCGCCAAGCATAATTAAAACATTCGATAGCTTGCTGCCCTTTTTTAACAACATTGCAGCAACCGGAAAAGCAGCGTACAGTGGCCCAGCTGCAGCAGAGCCTATAAAGAATGCAAGCAGTATACCTAATACGCCTGAACCTTCGCCCATGTATTTAATCATAATCTCACGCTTAACCCATACATCAAGCAAGCCTAGAAGAATAAATATGGGGGGCAAAACAGAAAGCATTTCCCTTAGGTTTGTCCACGTCAGCTGCAAGGATTTGCTTCCGATTTGCGGGAATATAATCATAACAGCAATATGGACAACTGCAAGGAGGAGGAAAACTCGGTATCGTTTAAAGATTTCTTTTAGCTTATTATTCACATTAGCACCCCCATAACCAAAGCAACAGCCATTGAGAATATAAAGGCTGCTGCGTTTCTTGCTATTGCCGCCTTTTTATCAAAATATTTAATTTCAATTGGCAGAGTTATAATGCCCACCATCATAAGCGTTGAAATAAAAGCTGCAATCTGCATATAGCCAGCGCCGTTTTTTAAAAGTGCGGCTGCAAGAGGAAATGCCACAAACCCTGGCACAAGCGTAATCGAACCAATAAGCGCTGCAATCATTACCCCAAGCCAGCCCGAATCCTTACCCAAATAACTCGAGATTTGTTCAGGTGTAAGAATAGCGAGCATGAACCCAATGAGGATTAGTATGGAAAGCAGCTGAGGCAGAATACCCTCAAACGATTTCCAAGCCTTTTTTAAAGCTAGCAGTGTCTTTTCCCTGCTTTTTATAACAGAGACTAAAAGCGCGAAGCCAGCAAGCAAGTAAATGGCAATTGTCATATCTTTATTTTCCCCCTCTAATTAAATATATGGCTTAAAGCGGGTAAGGCGGAGCGCATTCGTAACAACAGAAACTGAGCTCATTGCCATAGCCGCTGCAGCAAACATTGGGCTTAATAATGGGCCGCCAAACAAGTAGAGTACCCCTGCTGCTATAGGAATGCCAGCAGTGTTGGTAGTGCCGAAAATTTTGTGTAAACCCGTAATTGCCAGATAATCACGAGTTG
>CAYWTY010000043.1:0-13816 GCA_964461335.1 uncultured Oscillospiraceae bacterium | reverse complement strand
AACCTCTTACAGAAAACCATGCAGAAGATTTAATAACCCTTTGGGGAGATGAAGATGTAATCTATTATACCAACATCCCTGAACCCTCTTCTTTAAGCCAAATTATGCAAAGAATCTGCTGCCTGATACATTATGACGTCTTTGTGGTCAGGCACAAGCGCGAAGTAGCAGGTGTTGTCGGCTGCCCATGTATCAATAAATATAATAAGGAATACGGCGTCTTTTATCATTTTAAGAAGAAGTTTTGGAATAAAGGCATCGCCTCCCAATCAATGAAGTGGCTCCTAAACTATATGAAGACAACCTATCCGTCTGCAACCCTCTATGCAGATGTTGTTGCGAACAATATAGCCAGCGAAAAGATTTTAAAAAACTTCGGGTTTTCTTTTATCTCATCAGACGAAAATGGGTTTGAACGCAATGGAACGAAAATGACTGTGCGCATTTACAGGTTGCAAGTATAGCCCTCGCCTAAAGCAAAAGCCTTATTTGTACTGACTTTTCTCTTAAAGATGAATTGCGCACTTATAGCAATCAATTCCTTTGCTTACATATTAGCATTAAGAGTATAATATAGCTGGTTCTATTCCAAGAGAATCTTAACAGTTCTCTTTTACGGCATTCAAATTGCATAGTTGCTAGAATGCCTGTTTTGCGGTAAAATAGATACACTTATGGGCTATTGATTTAGCCTAAAGCATATGATTTCTGGAAAGGAGGGTTAAAATATGTCTGTTGAAATCAAGAATGAAATGGGCAAGATTATTATGAGCGAAGATCTTGTCGCAAGCATTGCGGGTTACGCAGCCGGTGAAAACTACGGAATTGTTGGCATGAGCACAAAAAAAGCTTCTGATGCATTCATTGAATTTATTAAAAAGGACAATTTAAAGCGCGGCATAAAAGTCACATCAACAGGTAGTGGCGAAGTGGATATCGACCTTTATGTAACGTTGGAATATGGTGTGTCTCTTCCTGCTGTAGCACAGAATGCCCGTGATAATGTGCGCTATCGTGTGCATGATTTGACTGGTTTGTCTGTACGCAATGTAAATATTTTTGTTGAAAGTATCCGCGTGTAGCTTTCCTGGATGCTGATGCACCCATATGCAGGTGCCATGCATCTGCTGTAAAAAGCGCGCTGAACTTGGAGGAATAGTATTGGATGATATGAAAATCAACGGCGCTCTGTTCAAGGATATGCTTGTAACAGGCGCTGCACTACTTGAGCGTGAAAAATCGCTCATTGATTCTCTAAATGTGTTTCCTGTACCTGATGGCGATACAGGAACCAACATGACAATGACAATGCAAAGCGCAATAAAAGAGATTAAAAATGCCAACTGCGCAACAATTACATGTGTGGCGGATGCTCTAAGTCTAGGTTCTCTAAAAGGAGCCCGTGGAAATTCAGGCGTTATACTTTCTCAACTATTTAGAGGGTTTGCCCGTGCGCTAAAAGATGCTGATGAAATGGATGCGCAATTGTTTGCAAATGCGCTGTCAATGGGAACTGAGGCTGCATACAAGGCTGTTATGAAGCCAAAAGAAGGCACAATGCTGACAGTATCGCGTATGATTTCAGAAGCAGCTTTGCTATCTGCAGAACGAGGGGCAAATATCTATAACCTGGTTGACGTTGTAATGGAAGAAGGCGAAAAGGCGCTTCAGCTTACGCCTGAGCTACTCCCGGTTCTTAAAGAAGCAGGTGTTATTGATTCTGGCGGGAAAGGGCTACTTGCAATTTACCGCGGGTTTAAGATGGTGCTTGACGGTGAAGAATTAGGCGATTATGAAGGGGAGGCACTATTACCCGCAGTAGTTGAAGATGTCCTTACTCTTGAAGACTTAGAAGAGATTCGCTATACCTATTGCACAGAATTCTTTGTAAACCACTTATCTGAGGGTTTTTCAGAAGATAATCTCGAAAAGTTCCAGGAAAAGCTTATGAACCTTGGCGATTCCGTTGTTGCTGCCTATGATTCAGGCATGGTTAAGGTGCATGTGCATACAAACTCGCCTGGGAAAGCACTTCAGTATGCCTTGCGCTTAGGGGAAATCGATAACATTAAAATCGAAAATATGCGCGAACAAAACAGGGAGATTCAACGTAAACGCAAGAACAATGAGCGCGAATTTGCAATGGTTGCTGTTGCAGCTGGGGATGGGGTTAGCAACGTATTCTCAGACCTCGCAGTAGATGCGCTTGTTCAAGGCGGGCAAACCATGAACCCAAGCATAGATGACATCAAGAAAACTATATTCAAAGTAAACGCGCGAAATGTGTTTGTTTTGCCTAACAACACAAATATTATACTTGCAGCACAGCAGGCTGCTGAGCTTTCTGAGTGCAATGTTATTGTTGTACCTACTAAGAGCATACCTCAGGGAATAGCAGCTGCAATGGCGTTTCACCCTGACTTTGGACTTGAGGAAAACAAAAAGAGGATGTCTGAGGCAATCGAAAAGGTGATTTCAGGGGCAGTAACTTACGCAATCCGCGACACGTCGTTTAATGGCACAAGTATTCGCAAAGACGACATGATTGGCCTAATGAATGGCGATATTGTTGCTGTTGCTGAAAGTGTACAGGATGTTTCAGTTAAGCTCTTGCGACTAATGCTTGAAAAGAGCGGGCAGGTGGACTGTATTGTCACCATATTCTATGGCGAAAATATGCAGGAAGCCACAGCAAAAGAAATTGCAGATGTGCTAGAGCCTGAGTACCCGGAGGCTGAATTTATTATTGAGAATGGCGGACAACCGATTTACTATTACTATTTTTCTGTGGAATAATACTATATTTTACTTCACGGCTGTTCGCTAACGCATATATGCAATTAGCGGGCAGCCTTTTTATAGGCTGGAGGTCCTTTGATCCAAAGTTCAATTACTTGCATAAAGGGAATAGGCGAACAACGCGCCAAGGCTTTTAAGCGGCTTGGCATTAGCACTGTTCTCGAACTTTTGCACTTTATGCCTCGCGATTATCTTGATTATTCTAAGCTAAGCATGGTGAATTCACTCACTTGCGGGGCGCGTTCAGCCTTGCGCCTTCGTATTACTAACGATCCAAAGCAAGTATTTATTTCGCGAAATTTTCAGATGGTAATTATATCTGCTGAGGATGGAACAGGGCAGCTTCAGATAATCTGGTATAATCAACCATATAGAAAGATGCAAGTCCAAAAGGGCTTTGAGTATATTTTCTGCGGCCAAGTTGATAATAATAATGCGAGGCGCCTCATCAACCCTGCTGTATGCCATGAGCTTCCCGGCATACTTCCGCTTTACCCGCTTACTAAGGGGCTTACACAAGGCTGTATACGCATCGCAATAAAGCGCGCCTTACACGAATATCTTCCTAAGTTGGGAGAGAGCCTGCCTGAATTCATAGTTGAAAAATATAAGCTTTTGGGTTTAAAGCAGGCGGTGTATTCTCTTCATTTGCCGCAATCTTTTGCTGCGCTTGAAGCTGCGAAGAAACGCCTTTCGTTTGAAGATTTACTCATTTATTTTTTGGCAGTAGATTCTTTAAAGGAACAAAGGCTTAGCCAAAAAGGTCTTACCTTTAAGGTAGTCGAATCCATAGAAATTTTTGAAAAAATGCTGCCCTTTACCCTTACAAAGGCGCAGCGGCGTGTTCTTAAAGAAATTGAGGCCGACTTAAAGGCTTCAAGACCAATGAACCGACTTATTCAGGGGGATGTCGGTTCAGGCAAGACTGTACTTGCTTTGTATGCCTTAAAGGCTGCAGCTTGTTCCGGATATCAGGCTGCTTTTATGGCGCCAACAGAGATACTCGCAAAACAGCATTTTGATTTAATAAAAAGGTTTTTGGGGCCGGGTGTTTGTTTGTTAAGCGGTAGTATGAAGAAAAGCGAACGTGAGGCTGTATATGCACTTATACAGTCAGGGCAGGTTAATGTTATTATAGGAACTCATGCGCTTATACAACCAGGGTTAGAGTTTTCCAACCTTGGGTTGGTTATTACAGATGAGCAACATCGATTTGGTGTCCGTCAGCGTGCAGAAATCGCAAATAAAAGCAATGCAGCACCTGATGTGCTTATAATGAGTGCAACCCCAATCCCCCGCACGCTTTCCATGTTGCTCTATGGTGACCTTGAACTTAGTATTTTGGATGAATTGCCCCCAGGGCGCCTACCAATAAAAACGCATTTAGTCTCTAATGAAAAAAGAGCTGCGATGTATGGGTTCATTCAACAGCAACTGTTAAAAGGCATGCAAGCTTATGTGGTCTGCCCACTAATTGAATACTCAGATATGCTTAATGCTAAAAGCGTATCTGAAGTTTTTAATGAGCTAAGAGACTGGCTGCCAGGTTTTAGCATTGGATTATTACACGGCAGCATGGGAGCCAAGGAAAAGGATAAAATTGCAGCCTCGTTCAGGCAGGGTGAAATAGATCTACTCATTTCAACAACTGTTATAGAAGTAGGCATTGATGTGCAAAGCGCAACGATAATGGTAGTGGAAAATGCCGAGAGATTTGGGCTTGCCCAACTGCATCAACTGCGCGGTAGGGTCGGCCGCGGCATAGTACAATCATTTTGTTTTTTGGTTTGCGGAAAAGAAGGCGAACCGCCAAATGTGCGCTTATTGATAATGGCAAAAACAAACAACGGGTTTGAGATTGCACAGCGCGACCTTGAATTAAGAGGCCCCGGCGAGTTTTTGGGGACACGCCAACATGGTTTAAATGAGTTAAGTGCTGCTTGTTTTGCAAATATGGATGTGCTCATCGAGGCAAAAACAGCTGCTGATGAACTCCAAAGCTTCTCTAAACTTGAAGAAATACAACATCTCTACGCACGCATAAATAAATTTCAAGATTCTGGAACTGCAAATAACTAAAACGAAAACTCTATATCAGCAATAGTGTGTTTTGCGTTGCAAAAAATACAGTTTACATGTAAAGATGAGTGCAATAAATTCCAGTCATAGAATCCATACATCGGGGCAAATTAACAACATAGAAATTTGAAGGCGGTGATTAAAACTAAACAAACAAGATGATTATTACGACATGGACGGCGGTTGTTGCCTACGCTTTGATTAGGCAGCCGTCGATGAAATAAAACAGAAAGGAGAAATATATGGCGAACTACAACCAAGGAAGTCCGAGCGATAACCAATCAGGGAGTGCTGCATCCCATAACCAGGCAAAAGCTGCATTAGAGCAGTTTAAAACTGAAGTTGCCTCATCGCTCAATGTGAACCTTAAGCAGGGCTATAACGGCGATATGACAACCCGCGAAGCAGGTGCAATTGGTGGTGAAATGGTAAAACGCATGGTTGCGTATTCCATTCAGAATATGCCTAAGTAACTAGCCCAATAATTCAAAGAGCTTCGGGGATTTTCTCGAATATATACCGAACACTACCTTTTGCCATGCATATTTAAACATACTGGTTTTAGGTTTTAACTTCAGAATATATGGGAGGAATTAGCCTTAAGATTGCTTAATAGCCAAATCGGGCAGCAAATAATGCAGGTTAATCATCCGAGCTCTACAACAAAGAATGGAAGGAAAGCCAGCTCAGTTTTCCTTCCATCGTTGTTTTTAAAAACATTCGGTTAACGGAATTCGTTTGCATATACAGGTATGCTTATTGCTTCATTTACAGCTGGCTGATAGTCTTTGCCATCGACTTGGATGTTAAGCGCTGAAAGGATGCCAAAATTCTTTGCTGTAAGCAATACTGTATCCAAGGCAGATTGCTCCAAGTCAGGGGAAGCAGCAAGCTGTAAAAACTCTGTTGAGAAGTTTACAACAGCAGCATCATCAAGAATAGATGCAAAGATCACTTTTGTTCCTTCAGGGAAGCAACTTAGAAGCGCTTCGTCAGCCGGCCCTTTAACAAGCTCTTCCATAGCAATTGAGAAGTTAGGTTTACATGCGATTGTCCGGGTTACAGGTATGTAAAGGCTTGCCGAGTAGTTAGGGAAGTATAGAGTTAGCTGGTTATTATCGCCATTTTGGGAATCTACGGGGAGTGGCTCCATATTTAATGGGAATGAGCGCATGGTATTGCCGACATTTGTGCCATGCGACAATCGCTTTCTGGCTTTCCCCTCAAAAAGAAGCTTAACACGGTCTATTGTTGGAAATTCAGTAAGCGTATTAACAACAGCACATACAAATGCGCGTTCAGCTTCTGCAGTTTGGAGTTCTTCAAAACCTGAGACATTCAAAGTTGCAACAGCATCATCAGAGATAGAAAGAACAAAGCTAATGCCTTGGGGTACTGCATTTTTTAACCCCATAGGTGCAATAGAACTTCTGTTTTCTGCAGAATCAATAAGCTGGTTTAGTGCAGCGCGCCCTATTCCTTCTTCCCATGGGAGAAGTTTCATTACAGGTACCATGAAGCCGTCATCTGTCTGAAAGTATAGTACAGTATTTCTATAACCTGCATTAGCAGCGGTTTCCGGTTGTTCAATTTCGTCTTTTATCGGGCTAAATACATCTTTAATTAGTGAACAGCCGCATGTTCCTAATAGAAGTACAAGTGCAAGCAGGCACGGAACACACCGTTTCCTCATATACATAGATAACCCCCCGTTGCGCGTTTTTACAATACTTATTCGAACACAGGGGGAAGTATGTTGATGCTACACGCTATATCTGAACAAACCTTGCGTTTAGCTTTGATTTGCAGCGAAACAGCAGCGCAAGCAGATGAGCATCAAGCTCTTCTTCACTCATACATGGATTTGGAGTGTAAGTTTCAATCACTTCGAATATGAGCTCACCATTGTTATCGTTGTAATACTTTTGGAGCTCTTTGTTGAAACACGAGTTAAGCTTTAGCTCAAAACGCAGCCGCTTGCGTGTGCTTTCTATATTGTGGCTAAACCCGATGTATGAAAGGCTGTCTTTACCGTTGTAGAGTCGGTAGACGCCCATTTGCACTTGCTGCATTATTCTTGGCTCCTCAATTCTTAGTATTCGGCTTGCGAATACTGCGGATTTTATCAAGATGGCGAGTTATTACTGTTTCTTCCATCCAGATATTTATTTGCTCTTCGTAGTATTGCTCCTTAAGCCTTAAAAGGTGTCCGCTCATATATATTTCTTTTATGTCTTCAAATGAACGGCTGCCCTTTGGTAACTTTTCGACAAGCTTTATAATATGGTAGCCGTGAGTTGATTTAACCGGGTCTGTTATATCTCCAACATTTTGAAGCGACAGGCCTGCCTGTTTAAACTCAGGAACAAAGTTTGTTTCACTATACATCAAATAACCAAGAAGCATCGTCGGTTCACGTTTCATACCCGGGTCTGTGCCATATTCCGCCATTAGTGTATCAAAATTCTCGCCTGCGTTTATTCGTTCTATAAGCGTTAAAGCCTGGTTTTCGTCAGGAACAAGAATATGCTTTACGCGAACAAAGTCAGCTGGAATATATAAAGGTGGAATGCCGCCAGTTTCATCATATGCTTCCTGCATATTTATAAAAAGGTCAATATTTTCGTTGTAAGCAGCGAAGTCATTTTTGCTATCTTCCTCAAATTGCGCAGCTGCTTGTGCTTCTGTTAAGGCAATATCAGCAGTTAAATGGTTCCTTAGCTTCTGTATGAGAAAAGATTTTCGCATTTGCGTTTTTAACGGTGATTGTTCTACAAGCTGCTCTTCTTCCTTAGAAAGCTCAAGGCCTTGCAACACAGCTTGCTGGCTTATGACTTCTGCTCTAATCATCGTATTGAACACAATATCCTGTAATGCTTGCAGGTTTGTTTCATTGCCTAAATCGTAGACTGTTCCATATTGATTATAGTATAGGTTAAATAACTCCATGTAATCGTTTTTTCGGAGTTTCACTTGCCCGACTTCACAAACAACATCATTAAAGGAACAAGCTGATAAGCTTAAAATCAGCAAGATTCCAATAAATAAAGACCTGAGCGGCTTCATTAGTACTACCTCTCGTTTATTAATTCTTTGCTGAGTATACCCCCCACTATAAGCAATTGTCAAATTGAACGAGCGCCCAAAATACGTGTATTGTCTGCATACACTCATTCGTTCTCAAAAGAATTATTTTCACTAACGCTTTAAAATATGTATTCTTGCTCCTCTAAAGTTGGTGAGCTTCTTCCGTTACTTTTAGTGTATTTTGAACGCACAACAAAAGCAAGTTCTAAGAAGTTGTAGCCCTGCTAATGAATATGATATACTCACTTTAATTCAACTCGTATTCGAAAGGCTATTCAAGCATGCCAAGACACGATAGACGAACCAGAATAAGACGCAGAAGAACAAGTATAAAGGCTACAAACGCAGGGCCTATTTTGGCCTTATCTGCAACAATACTGGGAATACTTGGGTTGATTTCTCTCTTGATATTTGTTGTGCTTCCGTATATTTTCCCGATTATCGGGTTAGATTTCAACTTGCCCTGGCAGCCTACACCAACGCCAGAGCCAAGCGCTAAACCTCTGCCTACCCCCCACCCTATTACACGCGTAGAACCTTCAGATATTCAACATGAAGTTGTTCTTACAGGTTATGATGAATACAGGTGGTTTGCTGACCCCTGCATTAAAGGCAATCAACTGCTTTTTACAGCAGGCAAGCTTGTTGAAAACGATATTCGAATGGATGCGCTGTTTAAGTGGAACCTTGATACGGGCGAGCATGAAAGAATTGAAGCGAAACTTAAGAACCACAGCTATATCTTCCCGGTTTTTAGCGATTCATGGCTGGTCTACCTTGATGGAAAGCCGGGCGGCGGAGGCATTATTCGTGCAATCAAGACGAAGACGAATGAAGCTTTTGAAGTTAAGGAAGTTTTTGCTGGCCAGCCTCAATTTAGTATTGATGGAGATTTACTCGCGTGGATTGAGCGGACGGGCAGCAGGATGGATAAGCTGTTTGTGTGTGACCTTAATACGCTCGAAACAACAGTTGTGCGTATGTTCTCAAATAGTTTTTATGGACAATCCGCTGCATCTTTAAGCAAAGGGCAGCTAATCTACGCTGATATGGACCCTAATGCAACTGAAGCAGAAATAGATACTCACCTGACCAGCGCAATTTATAAAGTAATAATTTCAAGCGGAATAACCAGTGTATATTCACCAGGCACTTTTGTACATGACCCGCTTACAAACGGGAAACACTGGGTTTGGCGAGATGGGCTTCACGGTGAAGGCAATAACTTATATTATTCCAATGGAGAAGCGCCACCTAAAATGATTGCAGAAAGCATTATAGATTATGGCCTTTGTGATACATTTGTTGCTTACAGTAAAGACGAATCGATATATGTCTACCTCTTCGACGGTGGCATTACAGCACGCATAACACCTGAAGCAGAGCGCGAAAGAACGCAGCTATTAGGGGTATCAGGCGGTTCCGTAATCTGGATGGATGTAACGTCGCGCGAGCGGGATATTATGAAATATGCAAAGGTTGAATAGGTAATATATGCAGAAAAGCTTACGCTCACTTTACATATGCTGTGAATGCGGCTATGAAAGCCCGAAATGGCAAGGTAAGTGCCCAAGCTGCAGCACCTGGAACACTATGGAAGAAAACACAGCAGGTTTTGCCGTTTGCAAGGCAGCACAAGCTCAGCCACTTTCACAAATAAGTACTGCTGCAGCTTCCAGATCTTCAACAGGAATGAATGAACTTGACAGAGTTCTTGGCGGAGGGCTTGTCCCAGGAATGGTCGTGCTGTTGGGCGGTGACCCAGGTATTGGCAAGTCGACTTTGCTTTTGCAAGTTACAGGGAATTTGGCAGAAACAGCGAGTGTCCTTTATATTTCAGGTGAGGAGTCGCCTTCGCAAATAAAAATGCGTGCTGAGCGGCTCAACATACACGATAATGTCTTGTTGCTGACAGAAACAGATATGACATCAATCGAATCTGAACTACTGCGCCTAAAGCCAGCTTTTGCGGTTATTGATTCAATTCAAACTATGGCATGTTCACAGCTTCCCGGAAGCGCGGGGAGCATAAGCCAAGTGCGCGGAGCAACATCATGCCTTACGAAAATAGCAAAACAGACCGGAACAGTTGTACTTATTGTAGGGCATGTTACAAAAGACGGCTCTATTGCAGGGCCAAGAACCCTTGAACATATGGTAGATGCAGTGCTTTATTTCGAGGGCGACAGGCATGCGGACCTTAGGTTATTGCGCGCTGTAAAAAATCGATTCGGCGCTACAAACGAAGTCGGCGTTTTTGAAATGCGAGACAACGGTATGCATCCAGTAAAAGACCCTTCAAGGCTGTTTCTTTCAGGAAGGCACCTTGAAGGTTGTGCTGTAACCTGTGTGCTTGAAGGCACACGCACTATGCTTATAGAGGTTCAGTCACTGCTTGCTCAAACAGCATTCGGCTCCCCCAGGCGAACAGCAGCAGGTATTGATTTAGGCAGATTAGCTCTGCTGCTGGCTGTGCTTGAGAACAAAGCGCAACTTCGTTTGTCTGACAAAGATGTTTATTTAAATGTTGTAGGTGGGCTTAAAATAGTTGAGCGTGCAGCTGACTTGGCGATTGCAATGTGTATTGCATCCTGCACAAAGCAAATACCTCTTAAAGAAAATACTGCAATAATAGGTGAAATCGGCTTAACTGGAGAAATTCGGGCAGTTTCACAAATGGAAAAAAGAATTCGCGAATGTATTCGGCTTGGGTTTAGTAATATTATACTACCCTATTGCGAACTGCCTAAAATTCAAGGTGCGCAGCTCCTTAGAGTTGATAATGTAGCAAAAGCCTCAGCCCTGCTTTTGTAAAGCCCAAGAGTTAGTCCCCCAAGGTGATTGAATGAAAAAACTGCAGCATCAAATATTAAAGAGCAAGCTTCCGGCGTTGGCTGCCATACTTTTAGTATGTGCAGCCTGTTTAAGCGCTTGTATTAATATTCCTCTGCAACACGCCGAAGTAAAGCAGATACCCGCAGTTAATGCCCTTGTGCGTTCTCCGTTGCAAAAGCATGAGGAGATCCCAAAAGATGCTTATTTCATAAACCAAATGGAGTCCTCGCAAAAAGCGCTTTGTACAACTATTTACAATGGTATTATGAATTTTGAAAGCGAAATCAGCTTTACACAGCCTGTTCATGAGGGGGAACTTAAGAAGCTGATGTGGCTGCTTAGTTATGACTGCCCTGAACTTTTTCAGTTTAGCGGAGAATATGCTTATTATGTGCGCGAAAATGAAAAGGAGAATGTGCTCTCTATTCAGCCGCATTACTTAATGACGCAAGCTGAATATAAAGATGCGCTTTCTATGATTAAAGAGCTTATTTCAAAATGGCTCAATGAAGCTGCTTCAATGGACGATTATGCAAAAGAGAAGTTGCTCTATGACAAACTGATTGAAAGCTGTACTTATGATGAGGATGGGCTATACTCCGGTACAGCATATGGCGCACTAATCGAAGGTAAAGCGCGGTGCGAAGGGTACAGTAAGGCGCTATGCCTGGCACTGCGTACAGCCAATATAGAAACTATGGTTGTAACAGGCACAGCCTGGGGCAACCAGGAATATCCAAGCGCCCAGCAAGCGCACGCATGGAACGTTGTGAATATTGATGGCAGCTACTATCACTTGGATGTGACTTGGGATGATAACAATGAGTTTGGCACTTGCTATGCCTATTTCAATGTAACCGATGATGTAATGAGCCAAAGTCGTAAACTTGATGATGTTTATAGCGTTTTCAGACTACCGGAAGCAACCGAAACAATGCATAATTATTATGTAAGAGCAGGGCTCTTCATTTATGATGGGGAAGATGTTTCAAGGATATTTCATGATGCGCTTGAGTCTGCATACACCAAGAACACTCAGTCGATTTTTTTTAGGTTTGAAACGGATTCCCAGACAAAGTTATTTTCAGAAAACTTTGAAAAATGGATGGGTGAATGGTTTTTGCAAAAAAGGCTTTCTAAGGGTGCATATACATATAGCGTTTATTCACACAGCAGGGTGTTCTGCATACTAAATATTGCATACAATGCTAATGCCTAAGCCTTTGCATAATCATAGCAGAACTATTCCTGCCTGAGCACATTCTTCTATAGTCCGCTCATCCCAAATTGAAGATTGCACTTCGCCAATATGTGCTTTATTAAGCAACAACATGCACATACGCGATTGCCCAATGCCTCCGCCAATTGATAAAGGCAGCTTATCTTTTAGCAAGAGGCTGTGAAATAGGAGCCCCCGCCTTTCATTGCAGTTTGATAATGTCAATTGTCTGTCTAAAGCTTGGCTGTCAACCCTAATCCCCATTGAGGAGATTTCCATTGCACAATCCAGTAAGGGATAGTAAAAGATAATATCACCATTAAGCTCCCAGTCATCATAATCCGGTGCTCGCCCTGAATGCGGTCGCCCTGAGCGAAGCTTATCGCCAATTTTCATAATAAATATTGTGCCGTGTTTTTTTGCATAAAGGTATTCGCGCTGTTCAGGTTCAGCTTCAGGGTAACAATCTTCAAGCTCCTGAGAAGTTATAAAGCTCACCTCTCTGCACAACTGCATACTTACCTGCGGATAATGAGCGCGTACAGTATCAAGGGTATGGCAAATGCATGTCACTATTGCCTGAACCGTTTGCTTTAGGTATTCAATACTACGCTCCTGTTTTGTTATTACCTTTTCCCAATCCCATTGATCTACATAAATTGAATGAAGATTATCCAGAGTTTCGTCACGGCGAATTGCGTTCATATCTGTATATAGACCCTTACCATGCCGGAAACTGTATCTATATAATGCCATGCGTTTCCATTTGGCAAGCGAATGCACAACTTCAGCTGAGATATTCACAGCAGGTGCATCAAAGCTTACAGGGCGCTCACTTCCATTAAGGTTGTCGTTTAGGCCTGTGGCAGGGTCAACAAAAAGAGGCGCTGATACGCGCTTTAAGTTAAGCGCTGCAGAAAGTGTATCTTGGAAGCTGCGCTTAATAATCGCAATTGCGTTTTGAGTCTGATATAAGGTTAGAGCAGGTTTATAGTTTTTTGGAATATAAATTGAATTCACTTAAACTCTCCTTGCACTAGCTGCTGCATTTGGATTATTTGAATAGGCGTTAAACGCCTATACGACACCCGTAAAGCTCAAAACGAGCGTAACTCCAAGACAAACAGAAAGGGAAATAAGCAGCGCCTTACGCAGAACCGGAATCTTCCTGCCTGCATTTTTTTCAAAGTAATTTGGTGCAAATAATGCAGCTACAGCTGCAATAACTACACTTATACTGCCAAAAGTCTCTGTTCTGCCCAAAACAAAAATGCAAAAGGCACAGAATAGGCCAAGACCTGTGCCGCTAATAGCCTGAATAAGCTTCCATTTATCTTCGGGAAGTGCAGCAATCTTCTTTGCAAACGCAGTATGATGCTCTATTTCTGCTTTCTCGCTTTCGCTGCTTTGTATTTCTGGCTTATCTTTTTCTTTATAGTCGTTGTGTGCTTTGTCATTTTCAAGCGCAGGAAAGACTTCAAAATCTTCACCCACATTTCCTGATGAACCTGCAGAACTTGGACCCATCTTCTCAGCCATCAACAACCTCCGCGCATTACTTATCCTTTAGAACACCTATAATCCAACTTAAACAAACATGTTACAATTGCATATCGTTCATTATCGCATACTCTTTGCAGAACATGCAAATACAAATATGCGGGCTTTAACAGAATTCCAGTACTATAAAAGGTTAGTGTAAAATAGTTCTGGGTAAAATGAGCTGATGTTGGGCATTCCCAGAGGGGGTCAACCGCCCCCGCGGGGGCGGTTGAAACAAAAAGAAACAGGGACGCA
>CAYWTY010000042.1:0-14184 GCA_964461335.1 uncultured Oscillospiraceae bacterium | reverse complement strand
CAAATCGGGGGTTTTCTCTTGCTTCTTTCTGTTACCTATGTAGTGTATCTCAACATTTAACCTGAGCAAGAAACCGAAAAACCGTAAGCTATGTGGACGAAAACTTTTTTCAGCCGTATAATGGATTGAACCTAAAATAAAGGAGAGGTATATGCTCAAGGGCAAAAAACGAATTCATCTTATTGGCATAGGCGGCTCAAGCATGAATGGGCTAGCTCAAATATTAAAAAGCCGCGGGTATGAAGTAACAGGCTCTGACCGCGACAGCTCCCCTTTTACAAAGCGGCTTCTTGAGCTTGGCATCCCTGTATTTATAGGGCATGAGGCAAGCCAAATAGGCAATGCGGATGCTGTAATATATTCAGCAGCAATTAAAGAAAATAATGTTGAGCGTGTAGAGGCTTCTAAGCGCAATCTTGTTCAGCTTGAGCGCTCTCTTGCACTTGGCGAGCTTGCTGAAGAATATGAGGAGGTAGTCGGCATAGCAGGCTGCCACGGGAAAACCACAATAACCTCAATGCTTGCGCGCATTGCACAGCTTGGTGGGCTTGAGGCAACTGTTCATGTTGGCGGAGATACGGATTTTCTCTCAGGTGGTACGCATATTGGAAGCACATCGCTTTTTATAACAGAAGCATGCGAATATGTTGAAAGCTTTTTAACCCTTTCGCCAACAATTGCGCTTATAAATAATATTGACGATGACCACCTCGACTATTTTCGTGATATTGATGAAATTACAGGTGCATTTGTAAAGTTTTTGAACCGCCTGCCTGATGACGGGCTTTTTATAGGCTGCTATGACGATTTACGCGTTAGGGCGCTTTTAAATGCGCCGCCTAAGCAGCTTAGCACAATTTCATATGGGCTTAGCGAAGGCGCAGACTATATTGCAAAGGATATTTCTTATAAAGCTGATGGCAGCCCTGTATTTACAGTTATGCACAGGGGCATGCCCTTAGGCAGGCTTGAGCTTAATATCCCTGGCACACACAACATTATAAATGCGCTTGGTGCGCTTGTTGTTTCGCTTGCACTTAGTGAACGCTTTGAAGATATTGCATTCGGGCTTTTACACTATACAAACGCAAAGCGCAGGTTTGAGTTTTACGGCAATAAAGACGGGGTAGCATATTACCACGACTTTGCGCACCACCCTGCTGAAATTGCGGCTGTGCTTGAAGCTGCCTCACGCGTTACGCATCGGAAGCTCTTTTGCGTGTTTCAATGCAACTCATATACACGCGCAAAAACTCTTTTTACAAAGAATGTTACCTGCTTTAAAGAGGCGGATTTTGTATTAGTGCCGGATATTTACCCTGGCCGCGAAATTGACGATGGAAGCGTGCATGCTAAGGACATGGTTTGTGCAATAAACGAACAAAATGCGAATAAAGCATGCTATATAGCGACATTTGAAGAAATCAGAGCCTACCTTGAAGCTGAAGCAAAAAACGGGGATATGGTTATAACGCTAGGCTCAGGCGATGTATACAAGCAAACGCGCAAGCTGCTTTAACCTTAGCCTTAGCTTATATCTTCAAGGAGACTTCCATCTGATTTGGGGCCGGCTTCAAGCCCCTTATATGTGCGCACAGCAAGAGGGAAAATTAGCAAAAACGCTAATACATCTGAGGCAGGCTGTGAGACAATAAGCCCGGAAAGCCCGAAAAGGCGGGGGAGAATAACCACAAGCGGAATAAAGAAAAGCCCCTGCCTTGAAAGCGCGGAAATAAACGCAGGGAACGCGCGCCCTGTTGATTGAAAGAACATGCTGAATATGAGCGACGCGCCCATTATAGGCAGAGCATAGGCTTGCCACCTAAGCGCAGTAGCACCTATTGATATAACATCGCTGTCATTTCTGAAGATGCCTATTATATTAGGCGCAAATATAATAAATACAGCAGCGCAAATAAACATAAGCAAAACAGATGTAATAAGCGTAAAGCGAAACGCTTCGCGCACCCTGTCATATCTTCCTGCGCCATAATTATAGCCGGAAATCGGTTGGTACCCTTGACCATAGCCAATAAGCACAGCCCCAACAAGGAAAAGCGTACGCCCTACTATTGAAAACGCTGCAATCGCCGCATCCCCATGGGGTGCAGCCTGCGCGTTTAAAAGTATAATCCCTATACTGCCCATGCCCATACGCACAAACGACGGAAACCCAATACGAACAAGTTCGCGTATTATGCCGCCTTTAGGCGTAAAGAGCTTAAGCGATAGCTTAAGGCTGCTGAGCCTGCCTGTTTTTTTAAGGTAGAACGAGAGCAGCACCAAAAACCCGACAAGTTGGCCTATCATAGTTGCAAAGCCTGCGCCGCCTACGCCCATCTTCAAAAGGAAAATACAAATAGGGTCAAGCACAATATTTAAAAGCGCACCAGAGAGCATGCCGACTAATGAGAGCATAGTGCTCCCCTCTGCGCGAAGCGAGTTATTAAGCACATACGATGCAGCAAAAACAGGAGAGCCAATGTAAATATAAATTCCATAATCTGCTGCATAGGGCAGGATTGTTTCTGTTGCACCAAAAAGCCTTAAAATTGGTTTTAAAAATGCAAGCCCGAATACGCCGTAAAGCACGCCTGTAAGTATTGCAAGCACAAGCGCAGTATTAACAGTTCGAGATGCACGCTCTGTTTCGCCCATTCCCAAAAGCCTTGAAACATAGCTTGAGGCGCCGTGTGCAAAAATAAAAGAAAGCGCCTGCAAAAGGTTCATAATAGGGAAAACAATCCCAACTGCACCTGTTGCGCTGTTGCCAAGCTTGCCTACAAAAAAGGTGTCAGCCATTGAATAAATAGCGCCTACAAGCATGCTTATTATTGAGGGGAGCGCAACGCGCGGAATAAGCCTATTTAAAGGGTCGTTAAGCATACTCTTATGCCTGTCGCCATTTTTACTGTTTAAAAATAACGATTTTAATCTTGAAACCTTTGCGCCTGTGCGCAGTTCGTTTGAGCCCATTATATTTGTTCTTCCTCCAAAACTTAAAGCTTAAGCACTATTCCTATTACTGCTGCAAGCGCAATATAAAGTGCTATGTGGAGCTTTTGCGCCTTTTTCCACATAGAAATTAGGAGCACCGCAAAAAAGAGCGCAAGGCTCAAAATATTAAGCGTTCCATCATAAAAAACCGCTATTTTGAAAACCGCGTAAAAGGCAGCTGCAATAAGCCCTGTTACAGCAGGGCGAATGCCGTTAAACGCGCTTTGCACATGGATACTCTCCTTATAGCGGCTTAAACCTGAGGCAACAAGCGAGGCAAGTATAAATGCAGGCAGCACAAGCGCAAATGTTGCAAGCACAGCACCGAAAACCCCTCCAACAAGGAAGCCAGCATATGTTGCCATGTTTACGCCAATAGGCCCTGGAGTACTTTCGCTTACAGCAACCATATCAGCAAGCATTTCAAGCGAATACCATTCAGGGTGGCTTTGAGATATTTCTGCAAGAAACGGAATTGTAGCCATGCCTCCGCCTATTGCGAAAAGCCCGATTTTGAAAAACTCCCAGCAAAGGAGCAAAATATCGCTCATACTTTGCATCCCCGCAAAAAGAACAACCCTATAAGCGCAGCGCCAAGGACAATGTAAACAGGCGAAATTGGGCTGAAGGTTATAAGAATAAACGCGCCTAAGCATAAGCCAAGCTGCACAAAGAGGCTTATAGACCAGCGCTTTTCCACTTGTTCGGAAGCTTCGTTTTGCTGTATTTGTGCGCCGCTTAGCACATTCGCCTTAAAAAGCTTTATAAATGCGCCAAAGATTAGCGCAGCAACAGCAGCGCGTATGCCACGAAACGCATGCTGCACAAACGCAAGGTGCGAAAAGTTTTTAAGTGCAGCAGCAATAAGCGTAATTATTATAAGCGAGGGGAGCACTACACCAAGCATTGCAGAAAGTGCGCCTCTTAGCTTCTTTTGCCTGTAACCTATAAAAACTGCAACATTTGCAGCTATAAGCCCTGGCATGCATTGGCTAAGCGCAAAATAGTCAAGAAGCTCATCACGTGATACCCAGGCGTATTTTACAACAACTTCAGCTTCAAGCATTGGCAGCATTGAGTAGCCGCCGCCAAACGTAAATAGCCCTATACGAAAAAATGCGCCAAAAAGCTTCAAAAGCATTATAATCCCTCAAGTTTTAGCTAATACACAGGCATACCTGAAACATACGCATAAAGATATAAAGCCTGCATAAGAGCTAAAAGCACATATACGAAAATAACATGCGCCCGTTTTTCAACAAGGAGTGCAAGCGCAATAGGCAAGCTGAAGCAGCACGCAATATAGCGCGGGCCGCTAAGCAGCCATGTTGCGCCTATTGCAACACCAAAGTATGCAATAAAATATAAAGCATAGCTTGCCCTAAGCTCTGCATTTACTTCGCTTTGCTGCTCTACTTCGCTTTGAGCTGCATTAGCAAGAGATACACGGGCTTTTTTGCCATAAAGCACCCAAAGCAGAATAGCTGCGCTTAAAAAGATATACAGCAGGTTTGGCAGCCATAGCCCGAATGCAAGAGGCGGGTCATGCAAATAATTTGCAAGGAAATTATCCGTCGCATAGGCTGCTGTGTTAAAAAACCAGCCAGGCCTTTGGCTCCAATGTTCCGCCTGGTACCTTAAAAACGTAAATGCGTTGCCTGTAACAGTATAGTTTACAAGCAGGTAGAGCGCAAGCCCAAGCGGAATAATAAGAAGGCTTAGGGCATTTTTAAGCAAGAAGTATATTTGCCGCTTCCCAGCTTTTTTCGCTTTAAAAGAATCAAGTATAAGCTCGAGGAAAACAGGCACAAGAAGTACTATTCCTAAAACCCTTGTAAACGCTGCAAGGCCGCCAATAACGCACGCAGAGTAATATCGCTTTTTCCGCACAAGCAGCATACATGCTAAAGACAGCATTAAAAACAGGCTGTCGCTCATTGGTGCGTTAAAAAAGAACGCTGCAGGCTGAAGCACTAAAAACACAACTGCATTTATAGCCTTTCGCCTGTTATAGTCACAAAGCATAAGCTCATATAGGAGCACAGAGCTAATACATGTAAAAAGCGTTGATGCGAAAAGGCCTGAAGCAAGCGTATTATTAAAAAGCGCGTTAAAGAAGCGCACAAGCACAGGGTAGAACGGGAAGAACACAATGTGAAAGCGTGCATCTCCGCTTGTTACATAGCCGTTTTGCGCTATCCCCAAATAATGGGGGCTATCTGAACGCAGCCAAATGCTAAACATATCAAAAAGCCCGCCTTTATACCCGTTTAGCCTAACTTCAAAAATATAGGCAAGCAGGAAGACGAGCAAGCGTGAACACAAAACTGCAAAAAGTATTTTAGCTATCGGGTGGCGGTAACTGCGCCTTAGGCTGCGCTTGCCAAGCCCTGCTTTAGGGTCAGGCTCTGTATCTATGCTCAAACTTTCAAAATAATGCTCTATACCCTTTTTTAAAAGAAGGCCAAAAAGCAGGCATAAAGCTGCGCTGCTTATTGCAGAAGCTGCAGTAAGCAGCGCAGCATTAAAAAACCAAAACGCATATATTGCGCCAAGTAGCAGTAAAAGCGCGGCGCTAAGCCAAATTGCAGACTTCTTTAACAAAACTAAGCCCTTTTATGCCCGACGCATGGCTTTGGGCTTGCCCCAAACTTCGCTAAATATAATGCCCGAAATAAGCCCTTGCTTATCCCCTAAAAGTGAATGCAGCAAGGCAGTTTGAGCATTAGCGCCTTTACCAAGCTCTGCCGGGCTTTTTGCAAGTACAGGCGGGCAGGGTGCATGTATGCCTGATAAGCTGCTTTCAGTATGGCTGTGCGGTATTACAAAGCCGCCTTCAAGGTCATCCGCAAAGCTGCTTTTAATCGTTTCAAGCTTAGTTTTTAGCGCTGCTTCAGTCGCCTTTACACTCTTGGATACCCCTGACTTTGCATCTGAAACGCTTTTTTTAACAATATGCCCGCTATGGCGCTGGGGCGAGGGCGCTTGTCGATAGAACTCAGCTTCATGCAGCTGCTCTTTAGAATGCCCCTCAAGGCTCCCTGCGCCTTCTAAGCTTTCGCTGCCTTCAGGCGGCATATACTCTGGGAAGCGCGGGTCGTTGTATACAGGCCTGCTTTGCGCTGTACCTTGCATTTGTGGGAAGCGCGGGTCGCTGTATACAGGCTTGCTTTGCGCTGTACCTTGCATTTGCGGGAAGCGCGGGTCGCCGTATTGCGCCTGGCCTTGCGTTTTATTTTGCACTTCGCGCATAGCAGCAGCGCGGCGCGCCTGTTCAGCCTCGCGCTTCTTTTTTTTAGCAATGCCATTAAAAATGGCGTAAATCACCAAGATTATTATAAATACTTCCATGGCTTACCTCCGAGGTCTATTCTTCCTGCTTCTCGGGTTCGGCTCCTTTTGAAATTGAATGCCTCATCTGTGTGTCTGAAATAACGTTTTGCATATTGTAATAGTCCATAACGCCAAGCCTGCCTTCGCGGAATGCATGCGCCATTGCACGCGGCACTTCTGCCTCAGCTTCAACAACCTTTGCGCGCATACCCTGTACGGACGCTTTGTTTTCCTGTTCCTCTGCAACTGCCATTGCGCGGCGCTCTTCCGCTTTTGCCTGAGCAATGCGCTTATCAGCCTCAGCTTGGTCAATTTGAAGCTGTGCGCCTACGTTTCTCCCTACATCAACATCAGCAATATCAATTGAAAGTATTTCAAACGCAGTACCTGCATCAAGCCCTTTGTCAAGCACTGTGCGCGAAATACTATCCGGGTTTTCAAGAACGTCTTTATGGCTCATGGAGGAACCGACAGTTGTTACAATGCCCTCGCCTATACGCGCTATTATTGTTTCTTCACCTGCGCCGCCAACCAAACGGTCGATATTTGCGCGAACAGTAACGCGCGCTTTTGCCCTAAGCTCAATGCCGTCCTTAGCTATTGCAGCAATTACAGGGGTTTCTATAACCTTCGGGTTAACGCTCATTTGCACAGCCTGGAGCACATCGCGCCCTGCAAGGTCTATTGCGCACGCACGCTCAAAATCCAGAGGTATGCCTGCGCGTTCTGCAGCTATAAGCGCATTAACTACTCTGTCAACATTTCCGCCGGCAAGAAAGTGCGCTTCAAGTTTGTTTATGGGAAGCTGCAAGCCTGCTTTTGTTGCCTTAATCATTGGGTTGACTATGCGTGAAGGCACTACCTTTCGAATGCGCATACCCACAAGTTGAGTTATCCGTACTTTGACCCCTGAGGCAAGTGCCGCAATCCAGAGCCTAAGCGGAATAAAGCTAAAGAATATAGAGAGAAAGATAATTACTGCAATTATTACGATAATTGGCAGAAGAATACCGGTAACCATAATGTCGCCAAACATAAGATGCTCCTTTCTTTTACGCGAAGATGTGTTAGTTTGAAATCGAATGCCATATATAGTATAGCCCAGCAATGAAAAGTATGAACGCAGGCAGCCCTAAAATAAGCTTGAGCCATGACGCAATGGCTTTTTGCCTATGCTCCTCGTCATTAGGGCAGCTTGCTTCTGGGTGCGCCTTTAAGAGCTCTGCTTCATTGCATTTTGAGCAAATGCCAATCGAGCGGGTGTAAAATGTGCCGCACACCTTACAAAAAGGCATATTATTCCTCCTGTGCAGGGCCTACTAAAATGCGCAGCCCTTCAAGCGCTAAAACCTCAACTAAGGCGCCCTTTGGCAAAAACTCGCCGCTTGAGGAAACATCGAGTACTGTGCCAGAAAACTCCGCCTTGCCAGAAGGCCTTAGCGGGGTAAGCGCCTTGCCCTTTGCGCCTAAGAATTCTTTGTATTGCTCAGTTTTAAGGTTTGTGGATTTACCCTCTATACGGTCGCTTAAAATTAAGCGCAGTTTGTCAAGCTTCCCCTTTTGGGCAAACCTAAAGAAAAGAATGAGCGCAACTGCAATAATAAAGAGCACAAGCGCGCCCATAAAGAGCATGCTCACAGGGTTGCCGATTTGGAGCAAAAACGCAGCAAATAACGAAAGCAAACCTACTGCTCCCGCAACTCCGAAGCCGGGGATGAACATCTCTACTATTAAAAGAACTACGCCAAGCCCAAGCAGAAGTATTGTAGGAATAGTCATAATATAACCTCCTTTCAGGCATAAACTAAATAGGACTTTGTCTAAATTTAAGTATATCATAAAGTATTGTTCGTGCGAGAATTATTTCTGTTATTATGAATAAAGCCTCAGAAAAGCCATAATTGGCAAGGGTGCGCCTAAGTGGTATAATCAACAGGCATGAAATTGCATACTAAGCAAAACACTAAATCGATGTAGGTGGAACTGTATATATGGTAAATGACGCGCATCTTATGCAAAAGCTCGAGCAGAGGCTTTTAGAAGAACACCAGGTAACCTTAAGCGAAGCAACGCCCCATGAGCTGCACAATGCGCTTGCAAGCGAACTTATGGCTAAAAAGGCGCAGCAATGGTACAGATGCCGCCACAGCAGGGATTGCGGCAGGCGCGCATACTATTTTAGCGCAGAATATATGATGGGGCGCATGGTGTATAACAACCTCCTTGCCATGGGCTGCTTAGAGACTGTAAATGAGGCATTTAAAAAGGCAGGGCTTGAACTTTCCTCAATGGAAGATATTGAAGATGCAGCGCTTGGAAACGGCGGCTTAGGCAGGCTTGCAGCATGCTTTCTTGACTCTGCTGCAACGCATGATCTACCGCTTGACGGCTATGGCATCCGCTATAAATTCGGGCTTTTTAAGCAGAGCTTTCAAGACGGCTTTCAGGTAGAAAGCGCAGACGACTGGCAGCGTTTTGGCGACCCGTGGAGCAAAAGGCGCGATACGCATGCAGTTACAGTAAAGTTTGCTGACCAAGCTGTGCGTGCTGTACCCTATGATATGCCCATATTCGGCTATAAAACAGCACATATTGGTACACTTAGGCTCTACCAGAGCGAAGCGCTTGAGGAGTTTGACTTTAAGGCGTTCAACGAGCAGCAGTACAGCCAGGCAGTTGCACAAAAAAACGCAGTAGAAGATATAACGCGTGTGCTTTACCCTAATGACAGCACTATTGCAGGCAAAAAGCTGCGCTTAAAGCAGCAGTATTTCCTTTCGAGCGCCTCCCTTCAGGATATACTCTTTAACTTTAAGCGCAACCATAAGGATTTTTCCGAGTTTTCAAAATATGTTGCAATTCAGCTTAATGATACGCACCCTGTTGTAAGCATACCCGAACTAATAAGGCTCTTAATAGCAGAGGGGCTTGACTTTGAAGAAGCGTTTTTAACTGCACGCAAGGTGTTTTCTTACACAAACCATACTGTAATGGCAGAAGCGCTTGAAAAATGGGATGTGGAGCTTTTAAAGCTTGTTATACCGGAAATCTTTGAGATAATTTACAAGCTCAACTCGCGCTTTTGCGGTGAACTTATGAAGGCTGGCAAAGAGTGCATACACGAAATATCAATTATTCAGGGCAACCTCATACACATGGCGAACCTTGCCGCCTACTGCTCTCACTCAATAAACGGAGTTGCAGCGCTCCATAGCGAAATATTAAAAAAAGATGTTCTAAAGCATTATTACAACCTATACCCTGAGCGTTTTTCAAACAAAACCAATGGCATAACCCAGCGCCGCTGGCTGCTTTTAGCAAACCCTGAGCTTTCCGGCTTTATACGAGAGCGCATTGGTACAGGCTGGGAAAAGGAGCTTTTAGAGCTTGAAAAGCTCAAGGCACATATTTCTCTTGACGATATTTCAGAGTTTAATAGCATTAAGCTCAAAAAGAAGGAGCAGCTTGCAAGCCACTTAAAAATAGCAGAGGGGTTTGTGCTCCCTCCAAACTTCATTTTATGCTCACAAATAAAGCGCATGCACGAATATAAACGCCAGCTTATGAACGCGCTTTCAATCCTCGATATATATTTTAGAATTAAAGAAGGCAGCCTTAAGGAGTTTTCGCCTACTGCATTCCTATTTGGCGCAAAGGCAGCACCAGGTTACTGGCGCGCTAAAGCAATTATTAAGTTTATTCACGAAGTCGCAAACCTTATTAACAGTGACAGCGAAGTTGCAAATATGCTAAAGGTCGTCTTTGTTTCAAACTACAACTGCTCCTATGCTGAGCGGATTATACCTGCAACAGATATAAGCGAGCAGATTTCGCCTGCAGGCACTGAGGCAAGCGGCACAGGCAACATGAAGCTTATGCTTAATGGAGCAGTAACCCTTGGCACATATGATGGCGCAAATGTTGAAATTGTAGAACATGCAGGCAGGGAAAACAACTTTATCTTTGGTTATAGCGTAGAGGAGCTTAAAGAAGCGCGAAAGACTTACCGCCCATTAGCGCTTTATGAGCAAAATGCGCGTATAGCCCGCCTTGTTGATACGCTTACTGATGGCACCTTTGGCAGGCTCGATGTTTTTGATGAGCTTAAGAGCAGCCTTTTAACAGGCGGAAACTATGGGCTTGCAGACAATTATTTTGTCCTTTATGAGCTTTTGCCCTATATAGAGCGCAAGCTTGAATGCATAAACGCATATAGCAATAGGCTAAACTTCGGCAGCATGTGCCTTAAGAATATTGCCTCTGCAGGCTATTTTTCAAGCGACCGTACAGTTAAGCAATATGCGTCAGAGATTTGGAGAATAAACAAGCTTGACACAACTCAATGCTAATAAAGCGAATAAAGCTAATGTAAATAGCTATCCGCCTTCACTAAAAGACGTTTTGCTGCGGCTTTTCGCCTGCTTTCTTAGCATGCTGCTTCTTGTTGCGCTGCTTTTTATGAGCTTAAGCGTACTGCTCCACAACAGCGCGTTTTTTGAGCGCGAATATGCTGCGCTTAGGCTTAGCGAAAGCATGGGTATAAGCACAAAGGAGCTTGTAGCTGCGCTTATGCGCGTTATTGATTATATGGATGGCAAAGCTGAAGATATTCGCATAACAGTTTCCGTAAATAATGAAGAAACCCTAATGTTTAATGAGCGCGAAGAAGCGCATATGGTTGATGTACGCAACCTATATATGGGCTTTAAAATTACGTCATGGGTTATTTTGGGGCTTTATGCTGCACTTGTCTATGTGCTTTACAAAACACCGAAAGTGCTTTCTAAAGCTTTTTTACATGCAAGCGCAATAAGCCTATTGCTTGGGCTTTTAGCTTTATTTTGGGTTGTGCTTGATTTTTCGTCGTTTTGGGTCGCCTTCCATAAGCTGTTCTTTACAAATGACCTTTGGCAGCTTGACCCGACTTCATCACGTATGATTGTTATGATGCCGCTCGAGTTTTTTTATAATATCATTTCGCGGCTCGCCCTGATTTTTGGCGCAGTCTGGCTTATTCTATGCCTAAGCGCAGGCTTTGTTTTAAGGCCTAAAAGGGGGAGCGCATAATGGATTATGATGCAAGAGCAAAAGCCAAGCTCCTTAGCATAACAGAAAGTAAAGCCTGCACACTGCTTGCAATAGAAACATCATGCGATGAAACTGCAGCAGCAGTTGTAAAAGATGGTAAAATTCTGCTTTCAAACGCAGTTTACTCACAAGTGGAGCTTCATAAAAAATATGGGGGCGTTGTGCCTGAGCTTGCCTCAAGAAGCCATGTTGAAAAGCTTACTCCAACAGTTAACCTTGCCTTAAGTGAAGCAGGGCTTGGCTTTAGCAGCCTTGATGCAATAGCAGTTACTGCGCGCCCAGGGCTTGTTGGCGCGCTTTTAACAGGCGTAAGCTATGCAAAGGGGCTTGCATACGCACTTATGCTGCCGCTAGTTGGTGTTGACCATATCTTAGGGCATATTGCTGCAAACTATTTAACAAACCCTAAACTAAAGCCGCCTTTTGTTTGCCTTACAGCTTCAGGCGGGCACAGCCATATTTACCTTGTAGAAAGCTATACAAAGCTGACCCTTTTAGGCAGAACGCGTGATGATGCTGCAGGCGAGGCGTTTGACAAAGTTGCGCGCGTATTAGGCCTTGGCTACCCGGGCGGGCCTCTGCTTGAAGCGCTTGCAAAAAAGGGCAGAGAGAGCAGCATAGTTTTCAGAAGCACATTTAACGATGGGCCTGGGCTTGACTTTTCGTTTTCAGGGCTTAAAACAGCTGTAATAAACTACCTTCACAATGCAAAACAAAAGGGCGATGTGCCTGAATATAGAGATATTGCCTTTGCGTTTGAAAAAAATATCGTAGATGTGCTTATACATAAAACAATTCGTGCAGCTAAAGAAACAGCAAGTAAAAAGGTTGCGCTTGCAGGCGGAGTTTCTTCAAACAAACGCTTAAGGGAAGGCATGGCGCAAGCAGCAAAAGATGCAGGCATGGACTTCTTTTGCCCAAAGCCAGAGTTTTGCACAGATAATGCAGCAATGATTGGTGCAGCAGGGTACTTTTGCCTTGTTGAGGGAATACGGCACGGGCTTGACCTTAACGCATCAAGCAAATAAAAAAATTAAACTAAGGTATGCAAACGCATACCTTATTATTTTGTGTTTATGCAAGTATTAGAGCTTTGCGCCGCAGCCTCCGCAGAACTTTGTGCCTGGCGGGTTCTTTTCGCCGCAGCTTCCACAGGCGCTTACTTTAGGCGCATTCATAGGCGAGCCGCAGAAATTGCAAAAGCGCACATTCTGGCTGTTCTCTTTGCCGCAGCTTGGGCAGACCTTAAGCGCAAGCGATTGCCCGCAGTTGTTGCAAAACTTGCCTGTACCTGCAGGTTTTGAGCAAATTGGGCAGATTGTTGTTTTACTTTCGATTTTATCATTCCAAATGACTGCACTTTCAGCAGCTTCTTCTATGTTGCGGCGCATTGCATCTGCACGCGCTTTTGCAACTGTAATTTCCTGCCTTGGCGCACAATCCGTACATAGCCCCTCGTCTTCATTGTAGCACGATGTACAGACATAGCTTCTGCAGCTGTGGCAGCGGTGGAAATGCTGCTGCGCTTCGTTCTTTGCCCTTTCAAACGCCTTTTCATGCTCCTTTTGCCACTCAGGGCTCATGCCGTCAAAGCGGTCAGAGAGTATTCCGCCTCCGCGTTCAATGGAGTAGCCAAGGCTTGAAAGCCTGCCGCCCAAAAGGCTGCCTAACACACCCGCGCCCTGAGCAAGCCCCCTTAAGCCACGGCCTTTATTGTAGGTTTCGGATTGGATAAAGCTGCTTTTAAACCCGTCATGGCATAAATCGCAATAAAAGGTAAACTGGTAGCCTGCTTCTGTTGAGTTATCCTCATAGTTTCGAGTAAATGATTGTAGCATACGCCCACCTATCTCTTATTTGTTTTGAATTTTTTGCCGCATGCTGTGCATTTTGTATTTTGGAAAAACTGGGGCTCCATACAGCGCGGGTTGTCGCATTGCTTCATTAAGGTGGCGCCGCAGGCTTCGCATACATTGCCTGCGAAAGTCTGTTTTTGGCAAACAGGGCATATAACAATAAGCCCCATGCCGCAGCCTGCGCAAATACTTTGCCCTTTTTGAACAGGCCTAAGGCAGCTTGGGCAAAGGAAGCCAAATGGGCTTGGGCTTTTGCAAAAGATGCAGTAGCGGCTATCATGCTCTATTAAGGCGCCGCAATGTACGCACTGCTGTTTATAGCCCGCCATATTATACCCCCTGCTTTGCGCCGCATTCTCCGCAAAAGCGCGTGTCCGGCGCCAAAGTCGCACCACAGGAAGTGCATTTTTGCTTACCAAGCTTTGTGCCGCATTCTTGGCAGAACTTAAGACCCTCTGCATTTACATTGCCGCATGAGGGGCATGTGCGGCTGTCACTCTCTAACCGCTCCGCTTTTTCCTTTTCGTCCTTTTCACCTTGTGCTGCATTAAGCTTTTCTTTTGCAAGCGCCAAATTCTGCTGAACTAAGTGAAGCCTGTTTTCAAGCTCGCCAAAATGCCCACCGTCTGATAGCGCCTTTTTGCCTATGTTTGCATATGCTTCGGTTTCCTGCGAAAGAAGCTCACTTAACTCGGTTTGCGCGTTTAATAACTTTACATTTGGGTCATCCTGGGGCATAAAGCCGGATAAGCCCTTCATTAGGCTGCCAAATCCGCCGAAAATATCGCTCATATTTACCGCCCTTTCGTATTATCTTTAGAAAATACATGCCTTTTGCAAAAGTTGCGCTAAGGCGGGGCTGTAGCAGTAACACCCCATTAAAAGTCAAGAAAACGAGCCAAGACAGTAG
>CAYWTY010000041.1:0-14457 GCA_964461335.1 uncultured Oscillospiraceae bacterium | reverse complement strand
AGGTGGGGAACAGCCTTTAGAGTTAAACCTTATGTGCCTTTTAGCTGCCAAGGTATGCCTGCTTCACACGCGGGTCGCGTAATAGATCCTTCGCAACACCGTGGATTGTAATATTCCCTGTTTCAAGCACATATGCGCGGCTTGCTAAATTAAGCGCCATATATGCATTTTGCTCAACCAGCAGTATAGTTGCACCGTCCTCGTTGAGTTTTTGAATTACTCTGAAGATTTCGTCTACAATCATTGGGGCAAGACCCATTGAGGGTTCATCAAGGACAACCAACTCACCCCTTGACATCATTGCGCGGCCAACTGCCAACATCTGCTGCTCACCGCCTGAAAGTGTAAGTGCAGATTGTCCGCGACGCTCCTTCAACCTCGGGAAGCGGTCGAAAACCTCATCCATATCCTTTTTTATTCCTGCAGCATCTTTACGCAGGTTTGCTCCCATGCGGAGGTTATCCATAACGGTTAGGTTTGTAAATATTCTTCGGCCTTCAGGAACATGCGTAATACCCCAGCCAACGATTTGATGAGGCGGCTTATTTGTGATATCCATTCCCTTAAAGAACACCTTGCCGGAAACAGCCTTTTCAAGCCCGCTTATAGTACGAAGTGTCGTAGTTTTGCCGGCGCCGTTTGAGCCGATCAAAGTCACGATTTCGCCCTTGTTCACATAAAATTCAATACCTTTAACGGCTCTTATAGCGCCGTATGTGACATGCAGATCCTTAACTTCAAGCATCATATGCTGCGCCACCTCCCAAATAGGCTTCAATGACTTTCGGATTGTTCTTTACTTGCTCCGGAGTCCCCTCAGCGATTGTTACCCCAAAATCAAGAACCTTTATGTGTTCGGCAATTGCCATTACAAGATTCATGTGATGCTCGATTATAAGGATAGTTTTTTCAAGTTCACTGTTAACCCTTCGAATAAGCAGCATAATATCTTCTATTTCATTGGGGTTCATGCCAGCAGCAGGTTCATCCAACAACAGCACCTTGGGTTCAGTCGCAAGCGCGCGCACGATTTCAAGCTTACGCTGTTCACCATATGGAAGATTGCGTGCAAAATAGTCGCGCTTATCTGCCAAATCAAACATTTCCAAAAGCCAGAGAGATTCCTCTGCAATGCGCTTTTCTTCGCAGTGATACTTTCCGTTACGAAGCATCATGTTGACAAACCCATATTCAGTTTTTCTTGTATGGGCCATCTTTACGTTATCAAGCACTGTCGCTTGACCAAATAGACGAATGTTTTGGAATGTCCTAGCAAGCCCTGCTGTTGTAAATTCAAATGGCTTATTGTTGCACATTCGTTTTCCATTAATATAAATGTTCCCGCTCGTTGGCTGGTAAATGCCTGTCAGCATATTAAAAACAGTTGTTTTGCCTGCGCCATTTGGGCCTATTATAGCGCAGAGCTGCTTTTCTTTAAGCTCAAGCGTGAAATCATCCACAGCCCGCAATCCGCCAAAATTAATACTAATATGATCGGCTTTTAAAACGCTCATTGGATGACCTCCTCTTTGGCTGAGTTTTCAAGCGGTTTTTTGGGTTTACGCATGAAGTTGGAAAACCCAATGTTTTTAATACCGCCGGTCTTCATCTTCAAAAACGCAAACTCCTTACCACCAAACATGCCTTCCTGACGGAAGAGAATAATGAGTACGAGAAGTATCCCATACATAACTAAACGCCAGTTTGCAATCGCTCGCAGCATCTCCGGCAATATAGTTAGAATTGATGCCCCGATTATTGAACCGCTAATGCTGCCAACCCCGCCTGCGTAGAGATACACGAGAAAATCAGTGGACTTTGCGTAACTGAACACATCAGGATGCAGGTAGCGAAGCATATGCGCATACATGCTGCCTGCAACACCTGCAATAAAGGCGGATAGGACAAATGCAATTATCTTGTAGCGTGAAACGTTAATTCCCATTGTATCAGCAGCAATTTCATTATCCCGGATTGACATACATGCTCGCCCGTATGACGAGTCTATAAAATTTCGGCAAACATAGATAGTCAGGATTACGAAAGCAAAGATCCAGAAAAGCGAAGCAAGTTTCGGAATGCCTGTAAGGCCGCGAGCGCCGCCCACTACATCTGTAATCCTTATAATAGAGCGGATTACCTCGCCAAACCCAAGTGTGACAATAGCAAGGTAGTCACCTTTTAGCCGCAGCGTAGGCATACCTACTAAATACCCGCAAATAGCTGCACAAATGCCCCCAAAAACAGTAGCAGCTAAGAAGACTACCACCTGCGTGAATGGGGACATGCATGAAACATCGAGCATTATAGTTGTCACAAACGCCGAAGTATAGGCGCCAACAGACATAAAACCTGCATGCCCAATGGAAGATTGGCCTGTTATGCCATTAACGAGGTTAAGCGATAGAGTCATAACAATGTTAATGCCTGCAAGCATAATAATCTGCATAACATAATTGTTAAAAAAGCTGGTCCGCTGAACAACATATAATACAACATACAGCAGGGGAATAAATACAATTTCAATATTACGTTTTAACAACTTCATAAGCACCCCTACACTTTCTCGATCATAGGCTTGCCCAGCAGCCCCTCAGGCTTGAGCAGAAGGATGATGACAAGTACCACAAACGAAAAACCGTAGGCAATTTCCGAATATAGAGCAGAAATCATAATTTCTACTACGCCCATTATAAACCCGCCAAGAACAGCGCCGCGTATATCGCCTATACCTCCGACAACTGCAGCTATAAACGCTTTATTGCCTAAGGTTGCGCCCATTGTAACGAGCAAAATTGGGTAGCTGCTTGCGTAAAACGCACCGCTTATTGCAGCAAGCGCAGCACCTATAAAGAAGGTTATTGAAATGACCCTATTGATATTTACACCCATCAATGAAGATGCATCTTTATCACAAGATACAGTTCTCATTTGCATGCCTATTTTAGTTTTCATAACTACGAAGTACAATAATGCCATTATCAATATTGACAAGGCAATAATCACCAACCGCATAACACTCAACTGCACACCGCCAATGAAAAACAGCGTGTCTTCCATAAGCTTAGGAAATGTACGCGGGTTAGGGCCGATAAAAGGCAGAGAGCGAAAGAAGTTTTGTGTAAATATCGATACGCCTATTGCCGCAATCATGCTTGATATTTTCGGCCTTGAGCGCAGCGGCTTATAGGCAATGCGTTCAACTCCAACGCCAATCATACCCGTGATTACTGAGCCAAGTACAATAACGAACAATGCAACCATAGGCCCAATCATTAGATCTGCGAAAAGTAGGCTTACAATAAAAAAGACCGCATATGAGCCTATCATTAAGAAATCGCCGTGAGCCATATTAATCATTCGGATTATACCAAAAACCATTGTATAGCCTATTGCAAGCAAGGCATAAATGCTGCCTAACTGCAAGCCATATACTAATAATTGCACAAATGTTGCCATAAGTTCCCCCCATTTTTGAAGGATTTGGCCTGGCACCCGTTTCGCAACGCGCACCAGGCCAAACCACCTTACAAATAATCCAAACTATTAGTCAGGGTCAATTGAAGTTACATACTGTGCAACACCATCTCTAACCTGTAGAACTGTGCCGCTCTTTACGGGGTTTCTGAATTCATCGAACTTAACATGGCCTGAAGGCAGATCCATATCAGTTGCAGCCATTGCATCACGCACACCTGGGCCATCAATTGTTTCTGCGCGCTGAATGGAATTTAGAACGATATGTGCAGCCTCATATGCCATTGCAGAGCAGAAGCTGGGGCGGTAGCCAAAGCGGTCGTTAAATGCTTTAACAAAGTCCTTTGCGCTTTCCGCATCAGGTGAGAAGCCTGTTACATAATAGGCGCCTTCGAGAACATCTTTGCCAACAAGTTCAGGCAGAGCCGCATAGTCCCAGGAGTCACAGCCTAAGAGCTGAGCGGTGATGCCCATTCCCCTGGTCTGCTGAAGCTGCAGAGGAATATTTTCGATATGGCTCGGGTAAAAGATTGCTTCAGGGTTTGCATTTTTGATAATAGTCAGTTGTGCGGAGAAATCCTTAACATCCTGGCCACTATAAGCTTCGTTTGCTACGATTGTGCCGCCAAGCGCTTCGTATGCATTCTTGAAGGATTCGCTCAAACCAGAGCTATAAGTGTCTGCATTATCATATAGAATTGCCGCTTTTGTGATTTTGAGGTTGTCATATGCAAACTTAGCAACAACTATTCCCTGGAAGGGGTCAATAATGCATGCGCGGAAAATGTAGTCGCCAACCTGTGTAACCTTAATGTTTGTGCCTGTGTTTGTAATTTGCGGTACTTTTGCAGCCTGGCTGATTTCGCCGCTTGCAATAGTTTCGCCGGAGTTGTTCGGGCCTACGATAGCAAGGACCTTATCCTGCTCAATAAGCTTTTGTACTGCATTAACCGCAATTTCGGGCTTAGCTTCGGTATCTTCAATAACCCATGTTATCTTTACCTTCTTGCCGTCTACATCTAGCCCGCCCAAAGCTTCAAGTTCTTCTGATACTAGGGTAATTGCATCAGTCATGTTCTTGCCGTCAATAGCCTGGCCTCCGGAAATTGTGCTCATAAGGCCCAACTTAATTTCATCAGGTATAACTTTGCTCGAAGCAGGAGCTTCAGGAGCAGCAGGAGCAGCTGGGTCTACCGGAGCTGCGGGTTTGCTGGGTTGAGCCGGGGTGCAACCAACTGCAGCAACAAAACACAAAGCCAACATAATACACAGTATTCTCTTCATTTGGTCCCTCCTATTATTGGTGAGTTTATTTTATTCCTAAATCCATGTTTAGGAAGCCTTAATCATGGTAGTGAGCGCTATACACTTTTATCAAATAGTTTGAATAACCAATGCCTCAAATCTGTAAGCCCTAAAAACAACTGTCATAAATCAACATATAATCGATAGTCTATGATATATGCTATTTTAATGTATATATCTCACTATGTCAATAATGCAAGATATATAATCGTGCAAGATATATTATTTTGTTATTCATTTTTTAAGGCAAAGGAAAGTTGTTATTATTGAAGAAGCTGCATTGCTTGTGCTAAGCGTAGCGCTCCCCGCTCTAAGTTTTCCATAGAATTTGAATATGAAATCCGCACATTATCCGGAGCTTCAAAGGATGCACCGGGCACTATTGCTACTTTCGCTTCTTCTAAAATGAAAGTACAGAAATCATAGGAATCCCTAATTATCTTGCCATTATGGCTTCGGCCGTAGTATTTGCTGACATTTGGCATAAGGTAAAATGCACCGCCTGCATCCGCACATGTAACATCCGGTATGCTGCGCAGAAAACCTAAAAGATACTTGCGGCGCTTATTAAACTCAACCTTCATTTCTTCTACAGATGCGTCATTTTTGGCGTCAAGCGCTTCAAGAGCTGCATATTGAACAAAGGTTGTCGAATTGCTTGTGGTATGGCCCTGCAAATCGTCAATCGCCTTTGCAATGTCTTTAGGGGCAGCAGTATAGCCAACCCTCCAGCCTGTCATTGAATATGCCTTAGAAAGCCCGTTAATTACGATTGTATGTTCATATATTTCAGGTGAGAGCGCAGCAGGGCAAATATGTTTGCTCTCCCCGTAAATGAGCTTTTCGTAAACTTCATCTGATACAATATAAAAATCATGCTTAAGAGCGAGTTCACCCAGTTCGCGCAAGCTCTTTTCGGAATAAGAAGCGCCTGTGGGGTTGTTTGGCGTATTAATCATAATTGCGCGTGTGCGTGGGGTAAACGCGCTTTTTATCGCCTCTATATCAAGCTGAAATTCTTCTGATTCTTTTGTGGGAACTGTAACTGCAATACCATCCGCAAGTTTTACAATTTCGATATAGCTTACCCAGCAAGGGGTAGGAATAATGACTTCATCAAGAGGGTTAACAATAGCAAGTATAGCGTTGTTTAGCGCTTGTTTAGCCCCTGTTGATACGCAAATCTGTTTAGGCTCATAAGTAACGCCATTATCGCGTAGAAGCTTTGCGCAAATTGCCTTGCGCAGCGGCATAATGCCGCTTGCTGCTGTATACTTAGTCTTGCCTTGAGAAAGCGCCTTTTGGCATGCCTCTACAATGGGTGTTGGGGTATCAAAATCCGGTTCGCCTATATTAAAGGCGATTACATCAACACCTGCAGCTATAAGCTCTGCTACTTTGCCATTAAGCGCAACTGTTGCAGAAGGGGTAATATTCCTTACGCGGTTGCTTATCATAATAATCTCCTTAAAAATGTGCAGATCTGACTTGTTAAGTCGAATATCTTAACTATTAACGATTACCCTGGTATCTGCGTATTTTGCTAGTACTAATGCCTGCTTTTACAAGCCCCTCAGCAATAATGAGCGCACAAACAACGCCGTCTAAAACCGGAACTTTGAGCGCTTTGCTCATTTCTTTGTCAAGGCCTGACATACCGGCGCAACCCAAGACAATCACTTCTGCCATATCCTCTTCAATGGCAGTTTTTGCAGCCTGCATAAAAAGCTCTTTGTCGCTGCCGCAGGAACCTGCCTTTGGCGCACGCACAGATGCAAGGCAACCTTCAAGATGGTACTTCCTTACAACTGCTTCTTTATTGGGGATGGAGTGCAAGCCTGTCGACACAACGGAAAAGGAGTGCCCAAGCATGCTCGCCATTTTCATGGAAGCTTCGCCTATTCCAACAACAGGTTTATTTGTAATTTCTTTTATTAAGTCTATATTCGGGTCACAATGGCAAGCGACGATGAATGCATCATATTCAGCTTCATTGTCGTATACATTTTTGATCATGCCTGGCGCACACAAGGCCTGGTCTAAATAATAGTCAATAAACTCCGGGGCGCCTGGCGTTAGCAAAGTCTTTACTTCAAAAGCGCCATTTGCATATGCTTCGGCATTGCGCTGAATATCGGCTGTCATTTCTTCACTGCTGTTTGGGTTTAAAATTAGTATTTTCACTATAAATGCATCCTCCTGTTTTTAAGCGTAGCTCAGTCCATAACCATTGGGTAGAACTTCCCAAAACCGGGCTCGACCTGAATTTCGCGGTCTTTGCTCACAAGTACGCCGCGCACATAAGTTTCATCTATGCAGCCTTGAAATGTACGCCCGTTAAATGGGGTATGCTTATTTAAATAATGCATGTTTTCAGCTTTGCACAGCCAGGTTTTATCCATATCAATAATATTAAAGTCAGCATCAAAGCCAACAGCAAGAGCGCCCTTTCTGCCATAAAGCCCGAACCTTCGTGCAACGTTTTCACTTGTTAAAAGTGCAACCTGAGTAAGCTTCATGCCGCGCTTGGCTACACCCTCGTCAAGTACAACAGGCAGGAGCGTTTCCATGCCAGTTACTCCTTCTGCAGCATAGGAAAAGTTGTCGTCATCTACATATTTGCGGTCCATTGGATGCGGCGAATGGTCGGAAGCTATCATGTCTACCTTGCCTTGCAGCACGCAATCCCACAAATCATCCATCATTTCACGCGAGCGAACCGGGGGGTCGCATTTAGCTACGCCGCCCATGCGTATTAAATCATCTTCACACAGGCCAAGATACTGCGGGCAGGTTTCAACTGTAATATCAACACCCTCAAGCTGAGCAGCATGAATTGCGCGTATACCCTCAGGCACACTGCAATGCACAACATGCGCTTTGCACCCAGCAATCCGCGCTAAAAAGATGTAGCGAAGGACTGCTTCAGTCTCAGAATACGGCGGATGACTCTCAATGAATGCATGGACGTCGTTCTTGCCCTCTGCTGTAAGCCTTGCGACATATTCGTTAATCAATGTGTCATTCTCAGCATGGACAGCATTCAAGCCGCCAAATTCTTTAAGCAGCTTCATACCCTCAAGCAGAATGCCGTCGTTTGTCATAGGGTAATTTGAACAAGGGCACATAAATGATTTGAAAGCGCCAGCTCCTAACTTATAGCAAGCCTCCATTTCATCAAGATGGCCTGGGATTAACCCTCCCCAAAGGCCAAAGTCTATAACGAATTTCTTTTCCGCTTCCGCTTTCTTATCAAGAAATGCTTCTACTGTTACAGTAGATGGCTCTGAAAGCGGCTGCTCAAGCGCTGTTGTAACACCACCTGCTGCAGCAGCTCTGCTCGAACACTCAAAAGTCTCACGCAGAGGCGTGCCATGCCCGCCATGTAGATGCGGGTCAATTACGCCTGGCATTACATAACGGCCTTTAGCGTCTACTACCTTAGTTGCTTCATTGCCAACATTGCAAGCAGTTATGGCAGCTACTTTGCCATCTTTAACACACAGCTCGCCCTCAACAATTTCAGTTGAGCTGACTATTTTTGCGTTTAATACCAAAAGGTCGTACTTCACTTTAGATTTCTCCTAAAATTAAATATTAATTTTACAAGTAAGAATTGCGATAGATTTATTCTAAGACAAACGGGTCAATCCGCTTTTCTGCATCTACCTTTTTTAAAATAATGCGCTCCGGATAGCCGAGCAGCTTTCCGAATTCAATGGAAATCTCACGCCTTATGGCACCTGTATAAGCGTTGCTTGCCTCAAGCGCTTCAATTTGCTTTTCTAGCGCAAAATATGCATCAAGAACTGCCTCATCTGCATAGTAGAGAATGGAACGCTTCCCCTTAACAAAGTCTTCGCTTTGAATATCTGTAACAATAAGCTTATCTACCACATAATACTTTGTTTGAAAGCCCTCACTTATAATACGCGAAGCTTCCTCTAAAACAGGCAGGTCGCATGGTTCAACAGGCGGGCTGATTGCAAGCGGCTTAACTCCGCAGGCTATCATTTCTACAAAACAGTTTATCATCCCTATTTGACTTGAAATTCGATCAATCGGATAAGCTAATGGTTCCATATTTGACTCCTTTCATTTATTATTGCTGTTCGCTAAATTTGAGCTTGCCTTGTATAAAGACCTTTGAAATCCCAATCGGCGGTATTTCAGGCTCCAAGTACGAATTAACATCTATAATTGTTTCAGGGTCAAAAAGCACCAAATCCGCAGACATGCCTTCGCGGATTATGCCGCGGTCCCATAGCCGAAGCCTTCTTGCAGGCTCCATTGTTATTTTTTGTATTGCAGTTTCAAGCGGCATAAGCTTTGCATCGCGCACATAGCGGCCTAAAAAACGGGGGAATGATGCGTATGTGCGAGGATGCGGGTGGGCGCCGACAATGCCATCAGTACAGACGCATTGATACGGGCTCTGCATAACATGCACTACATCGTCTTCTCCTATAGAAAAGTATATCGCGATAACAGCAGGCCCTTCATGCTGGAGGATATGCAGCACAGCTACCCCAACATCCATACCTAACTTTTCCGCTATTTCGTCCATTTTCTTCCCTGCCATCCAGGCATATTCCTTAGTTGCGACAGAGGCAATCATAATACATTCTCCACCGCCACGCACTGCTATTTCGGCATTAGTTTCAGCCAAAATCTTCGAATACACTTCAGGCTCCCTCAACCTGGCTTGGAAGGCTTGCTCTCCCCCTTCAAAAGCCCATTGAGGTGCGCATACTTTAAGCCCTGTGCATGCAGCAGTCCATGGATATTGGTCAAACGTAACATCATAACCTAAGGAACGCAACTTTTCAATACGCTTTATGCCTTCGCGCACAAGCCCCCAGTTTGGCGGCCCCAAAGCCTTAAAATGTGAGATTTGCAGCCGTGCGCCGCTGTTTTCAATCATCGTGAGCATTTCATCTATAGATTCGAGCAGCTTGCTTTTTTCATTGCGCATATGCACCATTATGAGGCCATCATATCTTGCTACTACTTTTGCCATTTCAATAAGTTCTGCAGTGTTGCCATAACTTCCCGGGGGGTAAATTAGGCCAAACGAAAGCCCCTTAGCTCCCTCTTCCATGCATTTGGCAAGCAGCTCGCACATTTTATTCATTTCATCAGGTGTCGGTTCACGATTATCGTTACCCATTATGTTCATGCGGAGTGTGCCATGGCCAACTAAGCTGACGAAACGAACCGCTGGTGCTGCCTTTTCGACCTCTGCCATATATTCGCCAAAACTGCGCCAGAAGTAGGGGCGATCAATCGTTCCTGCTAAAGGCGACATATTATCTGCAAGCTCTTTAAGAAGCTCATCTGTGACAGGGGTAACTGAGGAGCCATCCTGCCCTAAGACTTCTGTTGTAACGCCCTGCTTTACACTTGCAGGCAGTGAGGGGTTCTTAAACAATTCAAGTTCCATGTGGCTATGCGTGTTAATGAACCCCGGCGAAAGCACCAACCCTTTCGCATCAATTACACAACAGCCCTCTATATCGCCTAAACTGCCGACACGCGCGATTTTTTCACCCTCAATTAGAACATCGCCAAAAAACGGACGCGCACCCGTTCCATCATATATGGTTGCGTTTTTAATAAGTGTTTTTTCCATATGAGTAACTCCATAAATATGATATTAGTAAGAAAAGCAGAAAAAGTAAGCTCAAAGTATTTACTATCGATAGCATATACTTTATTTCATTTGATGTCAATCTTAACAAAATACAAATATTATATAATATCGCACTTTAAATAATCTGAGTCCGGCTTGACACCCACCTACCCATACACTATATTATATTCATCGGCTATCGACAGTAGATTGCATAATAAATATATGAACAGATTAAAACAAATAATAACAGACCTTGCCCAATTCGGCATGCAGCCCGACGGCAGTGTTTCGCGCGTTGCGTTTTCGAAAGAAACACGCGAAGCAGCTAAAGCCGTTCAAAAGTGCTTGGATGAAGCAGGGTTGACTACGCGAATAGACAAAGTTGGCTCTGTACATGGTTTGCTGCAGGGAAGCAGGCCTGAGCTTGGAATAATAGCCATAGGTTCGCATATAGACAGCGTTAAAAACGGCGGAATCTTCGATGGTGCGCTTGGCGTTGCAGCAGCTATTGAATGTGTTCTGCGAATGCGTGAACAAGGGTATATACCACAGCACAGCATTGAGGTTTTAGGTTTTGAAGCTGAAGAAGGCAGCGAACTTGGCGGAACATTAGGAAGCCACGCAATGTTGGGCAACGTAGATACATCAATTAAAGGCTTTGCGGAGTTAGCGGCAAAATGCAACCTCACAATACAGGATATACAGCAAACTCGCGTTAACAGCTCAAAATACAGGGCGTATTTGGAGCTGCATATTGAACAAGGCGACACGCTCTATTTAAATGGCTCCCTTATAGGTGTTGTAAGCGGCATAGTAGGTATAACACGCTACCGCATCATATCAAATGGCGAAAGCAACCATTCAGGCACTACAAGTATGATAGGGCGCAAAGACGCATTAACAGGCATGGCGAAACTGCTCGTTAAAGCCGATGAAATGGCAAGGGGCTTTGCTAAGAACTTTGTCTGCACAGCAGGGACAATCTCAGTTACACCCGGTTCTGTAAATGTCATCCCGGGCAGGGCAGAGTGCATTCTTGAGCTTAGGCATATGGAGCGCAGCGTAATAGAAGCATTTATAAACAAACTTAAGAGAGAAGCAGACCAGCTTGAAAAAGTTACTTTCAGCTTCGGAAAAATAATCGATAAAAGCTCGGTGCTGTGCGACCCGGTAATCATAGAGCTAATTGAGCGCATTTGCATAGACCGCGGCATAAAGCATGAGCTGCTTCCAAGCGGCGCAGGGCATGATGCAAATGCTATGGCAGCAGCAATGCCAGTAGGCATGATTTTTGTTCCAAGCAAGGACGGTTACAGCCATTGCGCTAAAGAATGGAGCAAGTGGGAAGACTGTGAGTTAGGGGCGGATGTGCTTTACCACACTTTGCTCGCGCTGGATTCTTTACAATAAAGAGCAGGTAAAATATTATGCAAAAGCCAATTCATGTAGGGTTATTAGGGTGCGGAACAATCGGCGGGTTTGTGTTAAAAACCATACTCGATGGGCGTATTAAAAACGCAACAGTTTCGGTTATTTGCACCCGGACAACAACATCAAAAGGCGCACAACTTGCGCGCGAACATAATACTCCATTAGTTACGGATGTTCAGGAGATGATTCTTAAGCGGCCGGACGTTATACTTGAGAGCGCATCACATGAAAGCGTTGAAACTTACGCAGAAAGCATCCTCCTTTCCGGCATTGGCTTTATTCCCCTGAGCTTGGACGCCTTAGTTGACGAAGAGCTTTTAAAAAGGCTGCAGGCTGCAGCTGAAAAAGGAAATGCGCTTTTTATTATCCCTTCAGGAGGAATAGGCGGCTTAGATGCAATACGCGCTGCCGCACTTATGGGGCTTGAAGAAGTTGCGATGGTAACAAGAAAGCCGCCAGAAGCCTGGAAGAAGATTAAAGCAGTTGAAAACCTCGGCATTGATTTAGATGGGCTACAAGTGCCATACCTATTGTTTGAAGGCTCAGCGCGTGACTGCGTTAAGGAGTACCCACAAAACATCAATATTGCTGCTGCACTTAGCTTGGCTGGTGTAGGTTTTGATAAAACCATAATACGCATTTTTGCGGACCCAACAGTCAGTACGAACACGCATTTAATAAAGTGCAAGGGGGCAGCAGGCAACAAATCCTTTTTATTTGAAAATACACCAGCAGAAGAAAACCCCAAAACAACCTACCAGGCTTGTGCAAGTGCAGCTGAGGCATTAAGCCTGTTTACATCGCGATATATTATTCTTTAGTATAAATGCGTGAACCTATTTTTACATTGACATCATTAAAGGTTAAGTAAGCTTTCGATTACATATAAATGTAAATTTAGTATTAGTAAAGGAGCGAATATAATGGAATTGCCTGTAAACTTGAATGACATAAAAGAGGCAAGTGAGCGTTTAGCCCCATATGTCAAACGAACCCCTATTCTTAGAGCAGAAAAGCTTGATGCCGCATTAGGCTGTACCGTGTATTTTAAGCCGGAATGCCTTCAGTTAACCGGCTCGTTTAAAATCCGCGGTGCAACCAATAAAATCCTAACTATGGCTGATGAGGAGCGCGCAAAAGGGATAATTGCCTCATCTTCAGGCAACCACGCGCAGGGCGTTGCTTTTGCTGCCCGTATGTTAGGCTGCAAAGCTACTATTGTGCTGCCCGCTGATGCACCCCAAGTAAAAATCGATGGTACAAGCGCCTTAGGCGCAGAAGTCGTGCTCTATGGCCATGGCTCAATAGAGCGCTATAAAAGGCTTTACGAGCTTGTAGACGAAAAGGGCTACTCAGTCGTACACTCCTTTAACGACCCAATGCTCATTGCAGGGCAGGGCACAGTTGGTTATGAGCTGATGCAGGATTTAAAGGATGTTGATACTGTAATCGTGCCGCTTGGCGGCGGCGGGCTTATGGCAGGCGTTGCAGTCGCAGTAAAAGAAATAAACCCAAATGTGCGTGTAATCGGCGCTGAGCCTGCTGCAATCCCAAGGTATTCTGAGAGCCGCAAGGCAGGAAAGCCTGTTGTATTAGAACTTAAAGACACTGTTGCGGATGGATTGATGATAGTCAACACCGGCACAAACACCTACCCTATTATTGAAAAATATGTTGATGAAATTGTAGCAGTTGACGATGATGCAATTATAAAAGCGCTCAACGAAATTATATTTAAAGGCAAGCTGCTTGTAGAGGCTTCTGCTGCAATTGGCGTAGGGGCTGTGCTTAGCGGCAAAGTCAAGGTTCGACCGGTTGAAAAAGTGTGCTGCATACTTTCCGGCGGCAATATAGACCCATCTACATTAAGCAAATATATACAATAATAAAAAATGGAGGTTTCTACGATGTCTGAGAATATTGTTCTTCCCGAATGGCAGCAAGATGCAAAGTTCCCTTCCCAGTACCATTGCTGTGAAACACGGCGCGGCAGGGAATTTATTGTGCGTATGGCAACAGGGGCTGACCCGGTTTTAGCCATAGAAAACTTTGCGCGTGAACAAAATATTCGCTTTGGGAAAGTCCATGCAACTTTTATGGGCGCATTCCAGCCCTGCAAATACTTCGTGTGGGCGCCGGATCATGATGACCCGACCAATTGGCACCGTGAAGCTGTTGCCGTAAACCACAACCTGAGCATGTTGGCTGCAGTTGGTGGTATGATAGGCCCGCGCCCAACGCCGGATGGCGGCGAAGAGCCCTTTGTTGCAATGCATTTTGTTGCAGGCGGCGCTTGGGATTGCCCGACGTTTAGCGGCCACATTGTAGAAGGCACGATTGTTAAGGGCTGCATGCAGGTATTTGTTACTGAGCTTTTAGACATAGAAGTATTAAAGCCGGTTGATATTTTTGATGAAGGTTATACCTTCCCGGAGAACTTCTATAAAAACATCGCAAAATAATGTAGGGGCGGATACCATCCGCATGTTGTAGGGGCGGATACCATCCGCCCGCGACATCATCCGCCCGCGATATCATCCGCCCGATAAAAAATAAGGCTCTACACTAAAGATTGGGGTAAGGGAGAAAAATAGAGAAGCATAACGCTT
>CAYWTY010000040.1:9523-14528 GCA_964461335.1 uncultured Oscillospiraceae bacterium | reverse complement strand
ACTGTCTTGGCTCGTTTTCTTGACTTTTAATGGGGTGTTACTGCTACAGCCCCTTCTTTTGTTTGTTTTATAATATTAACCTGCTCAATTATTCTTTAAAAACTCCTTGACTTGTTCAAGCTTGGGCATTGCCATCATACCCCCCATTTTTGTTGCACAAAGCGCACCAACTGCATTTGCAAACCGAACGCGCTCACAAAGCGGCAGTTCGGGTTTATAAAGCTGCATATAAATTGCTGCGCCCATAAACGCATCCCCGCAGCCAGTAGTATCAACTGCTTTAACACAAAAGCCGTTAACAAAGCCCTGCTCAGTTTCTGTTGCATAAAAGGCGCCCTTTGCTCCATATGTAATATAGCATGTTGAAATACCCATTTTAAAAAGCTTCTTTGCACCTTCTCTAGGCTTAGAGGCAGGCACTTCTAATAAAAGCTCCATTTCATCTTCAGACATTTTAACAATATCTGCGTACTTTAAGCCGTTCTTCAGCTCGCACACAGCCTGCTCTTTGCTTTCCCAAAGCGGCGCACGGTAGTTTGGGTCGTAAGAAATTTGAATCCCCCGCGCCTTTGCATACTGCACTGCGTGATATGTTGCCTCGCGGCCCGGGTCTTGCTTTAAAGAAAGCGACCCGAAATGCAGATTTTTGCAGCTGTCAATAAGTGAATAGTCAAGATGTTTTTTGTTAAGCTGCGTATCTGCGCCAGGGTCGCGCAAAAAGGCAAACTCGCGTTCACCGTGGCTTTTCAAGCTTACAAAAGCAAGTGTAGTGTGAATATCCGAAATCAACTGCACGCCGCAATTATCTATATTAAACTCTTTTAGCGCCTCAAGAAGAAAGCGGCCGAATAAGTCATCACCAACTGCGCTAATAATAGCTGAGCTTCCGCCAAGCGCTGCAACTGCAGCAGCGCAATTAGTAGGCGCGCCGCCAGGGTTCATCTCATACGTCGGGTTACCCATTAAGCCTTGCCCTGCAGGCGTAAAGTCAATAAGATATTCACCAACTGCCACTAAATCAAGCATAAGGCCCTCCAAACAATAATAGGCATAACTATACCTCATACCAAGTATATCATGCTTAGCGGAAACTGGAAGACTTGGCAAAAAGGGATGCCTTTGTTACAGCTTGATGTTTATATAGAACTGATGTATTATCAAACACATAGCATATAGAATAATTTTTTAATGGTGTAGAATATGAAACATTCTGATTCTAATAGAAAAGCAAGGCACTCATGGTATCTTTATGATTTTGGCAACTCAGCATACGCCTCTGTTGTGCTGCTTGCAGTTTATTCAGCCTTTTTCAAAAACGTTGTTGTAGGCGGAGCAGAAGGTACGAGGCTCTGGGGGCTTTCAGTTGGTGTTGCGGCAATCCTTGTTGCAATTGTTTCACCTATTTTAGGTACAATTGCAGATTTTACGCGCTCAAAAAAGAAGCTTCTAATGATATTTACAGTAATGTCAGTAATTTTTACAGCGCTCTTGTTTTTTGTTGGTAAAGGCGATGTTTTTACAGGCATGCTCTTTTTCATACTTGCAGAAATCGGCTATCGCGCTGCGCAGGTTTTCTACGATGCGCTACTTACGGATGTTTCAACGCCTGAATCAATAGGCAGTATTTCAGGCAAGGGCTGGGCAGTTGGCATGCTTGGAGGAATACTTGCGCTTGTGCTTGTGCTCTTGCCAATTCAGCTTATTGGAAACCATATGATCCCTTATTCGTTTATAATTACAGCTATATTTTTTGCATTATCCTCAATCCCCACTTTTCTTTTTGTTGAGGAAAAGCATATTGAGCCAAAACCCGAAAAGACCAGAAGCATTATAGCAACTGCTTTCGTTCAGCTTGCTCAGACATTCCGCTCAATAAAAAGCTACCGTGAGTTCATTAAGTATATGGCTGCGTTTTTAATTTACAATGACGGAATAATGATGCTTATGGACTTTGCAGCAATAATAGGCGCAACACTCTTTGGCATGAACCAAACTGAGCTTATACTTTTTGTTATTGTTATTCAAATTGCCGGCGCGCTTGGCGCACTCTACTTTGGGAAGGTTTCGGATAAAAAGAGCAGCAAGTATGCAATTATAATTTCTTTAATTATGCTTGTTTTCTCTGTAAGCGCTCTTTTCTTTGCAAAGACTTTAGTTGTCTTTTTTGTTATCGGTTTTTTTGCCGGGTTTTCTCTTTCAGGTGCTCAAGCGTCGAGCAGAACAATGGTGAGCCAGCTTGCACCAATTGAGCAAACTACGGAGTTCTACGGGTTTCTTTCTGTTGCAGGCAGAACCTCTACATTTATAGGGCCGCTCGTGTTCGGCACAATCTCCTTCAGGATGAACAACTACTACCACAACAATGGGCTTGAAGCTTCGCTTGCAGAACAATACGGGCTTTTGTGGGCAATAGGCTCAATAGTTGCCTTCCTTTTAATTGGGCTTCTTATTCTGCTTAGCGTAAAGCGCGTTTCTGCAAAAGAACCTATTCAATATTAAAAAAAGCCGGATACCCGGCTATTAAAACGGAAACGCATTCTCTGAAGCTGCAGGCGAAGGTGCGTTCGCCAAAATTTCCGTAACACGCACACCGTAATTATCGTCTATTACAACGACTTCCCCGCGTGCAAATAGTTTGCCGTTTACAAGCACATCTACCATTTCCCCTGCAAGCTTGTTTAGCACAATAACCGAGCCAAGGTTAAGCGAGAGTATTTCTTTAATGCTCTTTTTGCTTTGCCCAAGCTCAACTGTTACCTGCAAAGGCACATCAAGAATAAGGTTTAAGCTGCCGCCCCCATGTTCTTGTGAATTTTGGCTGCGCTGTGCCGGTTCATCAAACTGCTGATATTGCATGGCCTTTACACTTACGCGGCTTTTTGGGGCAGCAGGTTCAAACGCAGCAGGCTGAGTATTTAGAGGTGCAGCATATTGCATATTGGTCGAAACAGGCTGCTGCTGCTCTTGAACAACCTGCTTCTTAGTTGTTGTTTCTACACCTTTAAGAAGCACGCTTGCAAGCCTTTTGCCAAACTGCACAGGTATTATCTGCATGATTTCGCTTTCAAGCAAGCCTTCGATTACCATTGAAAAGCTGATGATTATTGTAGTGTCCTTGTTGCATATAAGCTGCGCCATAGATTCTTCTTCGAGCAGGATTCGCTTAAGGGTAGGCGGCGAAATTCCTACAGGCATACCGAGAATATCCGAAAGGGAGGTTGAGGCAGAGCCTACCATTTGGTTCATAACTTCGCTTATTGTAGATAGATGAAGCTCGTCAAGCTCAGCATCAGTTGGCCCTGCTTCTTCTCCCCCAAGAAGAAGGCTTGTTATAGTCAAGACATCTTCGTCTTTCATCATTAAAATGCTGTATGCGTCAACGCCCGAGGTGTAGGAGACCTCAACAGCAACAAAAGGCTTTTGTTGATCTTTAATTGCGCCTGCGCTTTTTGAAAGCATTACTTTTGGGGCTGTGATTGTAACTTTTCGCCCAAGCAGGGTGGAAAGCGTTGTTGCGGATGTGCCCATGCAAATGTTTGCGATTTCCCCTAAAGCATCCTTTTCATCTACACTGAGCGTTTCGTTGTTGCTAAAACCTAAAAGCGCATCATTTTGCATATCTGTTTGCTGGTTAGTCATCTTCCGCAACCTCCCTGATTATTTCGAGAACCTTAACTGAGAGCTTTTTCCCCTTTTGCCCTATTGAGCCCCTAAACTTGGGGATATGCTCGACAAGTACATTTATATTTGAGCTTAGCGGGTGGTCAACGCGAATTACATCGCCAACCTGAAGGTTTAAAATATCGCCCACTGTTGCGTTTGTAGTATTAAAAAGCGCATGAAGCGTAAGCTCAGTGCCTGAAATGCGCGGGCTTATCTTCATGTTTTGGATTAAACCAGCATCTGTTGGGTAACTGCTGCGCTCATTATACCAAAGTTTTGTATCAAGCTTTTTAGATATAGGCTGTATTGCCAAATGCGGTATGCACAGGTTAAGAATATCTGTAACTTCGCCTATTGTTACGCTCATTGTAATAATTGAAATAGGCTCAGAACCAGCGACAATTTGGGCGAACTGCGAGCTTGTTTCAACTCTGTCAATTGATGGGTTGATTTTTGCAATACGCTCCCAGCTTTCGTTCATATAAAGAAGCATCTGCGTACAGACCCGCGTAAGAATAGTAAGCTCAATTTCAGTAAACGTTTTGCTAGTTTGCTCTACAACTCCGCCCGGCCCCCCGAGCAGACAGCTTACTATTTCATATGCAATTGGGGTAGAGATTTCAAAAAGTACTGAGCCTGCAAGCGGAGGCATATTTGCAATTGCAAGAAATGTGGGTGAAGGCAGCGAGTTGCTAAACTCGGAAAAGGTTTGCTCCTCAATTGAAACAACCTTAACTTCGCATAATGTGCGAAGTGCGCCGGATAAAAAGGTTGAAAGCCTGCCTGTATAGTTTTCGTAAATGAAGTGGAGCATCCGTATTTGCTCTTTTGAGAATTTGTTGGCAGTCCTAAAATCGTACTTGCGCACCTGCCCGGCACTTTCTTCGACTTCAGGTTCAGCAGGCAAATCCCTCCCAGAGGCAAGCGCAAGCAGTAGTTCATCGATTTCGCTCTGCGACAAAATGTCTGCCAAATCAAATCCCCCCAGCTTAGCAAGAATTACACCTATACAATTTTACTGTAACACATAATCGTTAAAATATACAGCCTGAATATTCGAGATGCCGAGCGCTTCGTTTACTTTTAGAGCGATTTCCTCGCCTAACACCTGCTTTATGTCTGCAGCACGCAGTTGTTCCTCTGTTTTTTCGCGAAGTATAAAGACAATTGTGTCGCGTATAATATGGTTGTTATTTGTCATAAAGGCTGTAAAGTCCTTATCGTCTGCAGCTTTATCTACTTCAAGTACAACTGTAACCTTAAAGAGCGCATAGCTGTCCTTAACATTTGTTACAAAAAACTCCCCAGGTGTATATGTGCTTACAGGAGGTTCCAAAGGTTC
>CAYWTY010000040.1:0-9513 GCA_964461335.1 uncultured Oscillospiraceae bacterium | reverse complement strand
GGGCCCGCAAAAAACAGGTATGCAGCAATGCCGCCTGCAACAAGAACAACTGCCCCAATAATAATAATCAGCTTCTTTTTCACGTCTTCCCTCCTGCTAAGATACTAATTCGCGAATTACAAAATCTACACGCCTGTTCTTTGCCTTGCCTTCTTCAGAGTCGTTTCCCGCAATAGGCCTATACTCGCCATAGCCTGAAGCAGCGTATTTCATAGGCGCAATACTCGAGTTATCAAGGAAGTACTTAACTACCTTTACTGCGCGTGATGTTGAAAGCTCCCAGTTGCTCTCAAATCTTGCGCTGTGTATAGGTACATTATCCGTATGTCCTTCTATTTGAATAAGCTCAATAGTGCCTTCATATTCATCGAAGATTTCGACAATGCTTGAGAGCAGCTCGCGTGCATCCTGGCGGATTGCATCCTTGCCTGAATCAAAAAGCGCTGACTCAGTTATGTGTAGAATTATTACTTGGTTTTCTCTATGTACGTTGAGCTGCGTATCAAGGCTATTCTCCACAATATGAATCTTTATGCTCTGGAAGAGCCTTGAAAAATCATCCTTGTCTTTTTCAATGTTAAACGGGGTTGGCTCTGGGGTTGGCGGTGGTGTCTTTGAGCGCACTAAATCCGCATCCCCTTCCTGCGGTTCACCCGGGTCAAGAGGAGCTATTGCAACTATTCGCTGCCCAGTGAAGGATTGCACAATCTCCTGCCATTTTTTCGCGTCAACTGTTGAAACAGTAAAGAGCAGCACAAAGAAGGTCAAAAGCAGAGTGACCATATCGCCGTATGTGTTCATCCATGCAGGCGCGCCCTCTTCCGAAGGTGCCTCAGGGCTTTTCCTTCTATTCATCATTTACTGTTTCCTCCATTAGTTCCGGCTTTGTGCCAATGCTTTTTGGCGCTTCCTCAGTTTGGCGGATTTCTGACCTTGCAATAAACGCATAGAGCTTATCGCGGATTATCCTCGGGTTCTCGCCATCCTGTATTGAAAGAAGCCCTTCAAGCAGCAGTTCCTTTTGCATTGTTTCGGCTGCAGTCATTGTTTTGAGCTTTTTAGAAATAGGGGTAAATACAAGGTTTGCAAGAATAACGCCATAGAATGTTGTAATAAGCGCAATCGCCATATTTGGCCCGAGTGTTGCAACGTCCGATAAGTTCTGGAGCATTATTATAAGCCCTATAAGTGTACCGACCATGCCGTATGCAGGCGCAAAGGACGCCATGCTGTCAATAATAGCCTGCCCCTGGCTGTGCCTATCCTGAATAAAGTAGATTTCTGCTTCCATTACGTTTTTTACAAACTCAGGGTCTGCGCCGTCAACTATGAGCATTACGCCCTTTTTTAAAAATGGGCTGTCTATTCCGCTTACTGCATCTTCAAGTGCAAGCAACCCCTCGCGCCTTGCGACATTTGCTATATTTATTATCATTTCAATGTCTGCCTGCAAATCTATCGCTGTTTTAACAAATGCTTTTTTGTAAACAACAGCAAGGGATTTCAGCATTTTCCCGGGGTAGGAAACGATTGTTGAGGCAATTGTGCCGCCAAGCGTAATAAAGATTGAGGGCAGGTCAAAAAAGCTCCCGAGGTTCCCTCCATCGCTTATTAAAATTGAAATTACTATACAAGCCACGCCTGCGAGAAAGCCGGTAATCGTTGTCTGTTCCATATGCTCACCCCTGCTCTTCGGGCTCTTTGGGCTTTATAACGCCAAAGATCTTCTGCTTGTATGCAATAACGCGTTCCCTAACTTCTTCGGAAGTTTCGCTTACAACAAGCTTCCTGCCCGACATCATTGAGAGAACTGTATGCGGCGTTTCCTCTACAAACTCAATTAAATCGCTGTTTACAAGGAAATGCTCTTTGTTAAGGCGGCTAAGTCTAATCATTGCTCTCTCCAAAGTTTAATTTACAGGCGCCTGCGCTTTTTAGCAGGCGCCCTTAGTCCGTTTAGTAAAGCAGCTTACCGCTTAAGGTTTACAAGCTCTTCGAGCATTGAGTCAGTTGTTGTTATAATTCTTGAGTTAGCCTGGAAGCCTCTTTGTGTAACTATCATGTCAGTAAACTCGCTTGCTAAGTCAACGTTTGACATTTCGAGCGTACCCGGGTTTAGAGTGCCTGCGCCGTCTTCACCAGGTATATGAAGTACAGCTTCGCCTGAGTTTATTGTGTTTCGGTATGAGTTTTGGCCTACTTTTTCAAGCGCATTCTGGTTTGAGAACGTACCAACAGCAATCTGCCCTATTACTACCTTTTCGTTGCTCCCTCCCCCGCCTGCACCTTTTTCAAGGCCTACAACAGAGCCTGTGCTGTCAATTGTTATATCGTAATAATCTTCGGAAAGTTTGATGTTTTCTAAAGCGCCGCTTGTATCCGGCACTCCGCCCGCACCAATCGGATAGCCCTGCACAAACGCGCCATTGCTGTTTACAAGGAAGTTCTCACCGTCTGTGTAGAAGTTGCCTGCTCTTGAGTATACAGTTTGCCCGCCTATTGAAAGCACAAAGAAACCGTCGCCTTCAATGGAAAGGTCGAGTGGTGCACCTGTGTACTGGCTTGCTGTGGAAGTATGCAGTACATCAACAGTTGCAAGCATTGCGCCAAGCCCTATTTGCTTTGGGTTTGTGCCGCCTATTGTTGCAGTGCTGCCAGATGAGGGGCTTAGCGTCTGGCTGTAAATATCCTGGAACACGACGCGGCTTGATTTGAAGCCTACTGTATTTACGTTTGAAATGTTGTTGCCTATTACATCCATCCTGATTTGATGGTTGCGTAGCCCTGTAATACCTGCGTAAAGTGAACGCATCATGGCTTTTTTCCTCCATTAACTGATTTAAGAAGTGATTTCTAAAATATTCGAGAGAGGGAACTCATGTTCCCCTGTGCTTGCAAAGGGGATGCCGTCTTTTATAAAGAGCCTGCTAATTACCCCGCTTAGTGAAAGCATTTCGCCGTTTTCATCCCTTAACTGGTGCTTAACAGTTTTGCCTATAAGATGCGCATTAGTTGAAAGCGATGTGTTTGCGCTCTCGCTTTCAACATTCGCAAGCCCTACGACATTGCTTAAGGGATACTTCTCATCGCCTATAACAACATAGTCAAGGCCGTTTTGTTTGAACACGCCATCAACTTTGCCAAACTTAAGCTCTGCGTTAACTGTGCCGCTTTCTGTGTCATTTACATAGACATATTTCCCAATAAGGGAATACGCTTGGGATTGGAGCGAAGCAGCGCCTAATGATTGAAGCTCTTCAAGCATGGAAAACTGTGCAAGCTGAGCAATAAACTCTGTGTCGCTTGAAGGGTTGAGCGGATCCTGGCTGCCCAGTTGTGCAACAAGCAGCTTTACAAAAGCATCCTTGCCGAGCTTTTGGTTTGCTATGCGCTGGCTTTTTTGAAGCTCATCAAGCGTTCTTGCAGCTAATGGCTGTGTCTCTATAGAACTTGGCATATTTGCTCCTTTCACGCCTGATATTCAACAGAGCTGTTTGGCAAAAGCACATGTTCAACTGCCCTAATAAACTGCTCGCTCTGCCTTAGTTGGCTGTGTGTTTGGCGCCTTTTTTGGGCACTTTCATTCTGCCTTTGGCTATCTCTGCCATTTGTAAATGTGGAGTTTAGTAAATCAACTGAAACATCGAGTGTGCCTATGTCAATCCCCTTAGCGCGCATTTGCTCAACAAGCTCAGTAAGGCCGGACTGTAAAAGCGCTTTTGTAGCTTCATGCGCTGTTTTAATATGCGCGCTTACTCCATTTGCATCTTTTATGAGCCTTATGCTGACCTCGCCTAAAAACTCAGGTTTTAGTGAGATTTTAAACTCCTCCGCTCCATCAGCGGAATATTTAGTTACGCTTTTAACAATTCTTTGTATGTTTTCGTCAAACGCCTCTTTTGTAAGTTTTACAGGTGCCTCAAGAGATGCGGCACTCTCTTCATTTTGCTCTGCTGCCTTCAAAGTCCGGCTTACAAAAGCTGCAGAGTCTGCACTTTGCTGCACTTGGGTTTCATTAACCGGGGTTTTGCGCTCGCCCTCTTTTGGGCGCACACTCTCCCCTATCGCCTCTTCTTTTTCCCCCAAGATAAGAGCATTCTCCAAGGGGCAAAGATACCCTTCCTGCGGCGCCTCGATTTTCGCGCCTGCTTTTTCAATTGAGTCTGTTTCGGGCATCCCTGCCTGTTCGCTCACCGGCTCAAGCATAAATTCTAGAGGCATTTTTGCGCTTGTTGCGCTTGTTGCGCTTGTTGCGCTATTTGCGCTTGTTGCGCTATTTGCGCTTGTTGCGCTATTTGCGCTGTTTGCGCTTGTTGCGCTTGTTGCGCTTACCTCGCCTTCTTCACCCATGTCAATGGGCAAAAACTGCGCTGCCTCTAATTTGCCTATGCTTTCTTCTCGGTTTTGCAACTCGAATCCTTCGAGAATGCTTGCAGCAGTATCTTCGCTGCAGCACGTTGCATGCGGCTGCGTAAGGCTTGGCGCTAGCGCTGCATAGAGCAGTGCTTCTAGCCCAAGCCCGCACATTTCGGTGTCTGTGTTCTTTGGCTTTTCACTTTTTATTAAGCAAGGCTCCATGTTTTTTAGGGCGTTTTCGCAAATTGCCCTAAATACGTCATTAAGAGCCGGCTCACCTAAAACAGGTGAAGGCTGAACATCAAACCCCAAAGTTTGTGCATCGACAATGTTTATGATATGATCACCTCCCAAAACTGTATATTTAGCTAAGCGCCTAGAACTTAGGCGCATAACATCTTTAGGTTAAATTCTTTTTGGAATAATGAGATTAGTTGCTTTGCTCTATTATTTTTGCAACACGGGTTGCGAGGCTCGTCCTCATAAAGTTTAGAATTGCGGCTGCCTTTTCTTTGTTCATTTGAATTAAGTAGCGGGCTATAATTGCAGGGTCTCTTAGCCCGGAGAGTGCTGCAGCTGCCTTTTCAGCATCCATTGCAGCATATATTTCTGCTGCAGCTGCAAAATCAAGCTGTTTGCTTTTTGCTGCCTCTTCGCTTGCTTTAAACTCTTCATTAAGCTTAAGAAGCTCAGCTTCCTTTTGTAAAAGCGCCTCTTCTTTTTGCGCTAGCTCTGCTTCGGTTTTCTTAACTGCCTGCTCCCTTGCCTTAAGCTCTTTTGCTACTTTTTTTTGTTCTGAAGCTTCTGCTTCAAGCTTAGCTTCTTCTTCAAGGAGCGCCTCTGCTTTAGCCTCTTCTTCTTCAAGCTGCGCTTGTGTTGGTTCGTTGAGTTTAAGTGCAAAAACTGCTTTGTCTTTAAAGCCGCCTATGTTAAAGTAAACCATGGCAAGCGCACCTATAATCATTATAAAGAGGAGTAAAAACAGTATAAACCCGAAGCCGCCCCCGCCAGATTTAGCTTTAGGCTTTTGCTGCCTTTGAGCTGGCTTTACCGGCTTTTCGCGTTTGTTCGGTGCACCTTTTGCAGGCTTTTCTGTTTTTATGCTCTCAGCCATCTTTACCCTCGCTTATTTGCTTATTTGATTGAAGTTTGGTAGGAGACAAAATCCCCAATGTTTTTTTCTTCTTCCCTTGCTAACTCAACCAAATATTCTTCATACTGCCGCTGCCTGAGCTTTTCGTAGGTTTTCAGTTCTTTTTTGTTCTCTATCTGTTCCTTGCGGCACTTTTGCTTTTCCTGCTCTGCTTTTAAGCGTTTTTCTTCAAGAATTTCAATTGCGTCTGAGAGCTTTTCAAAGTATTGGCTGTATGAAACAAGTTTGTCGCTGCAAACGCCGCATTCTAAATCCTCTGCGCAGTTTTGCTGTATGCAGCTTAGCTCTTTTCGCGTTACCTCAATTGCACTTTGTATGGCGTTTAGCTGTTCGCGAATCTTCTGCATTTTAAGCATTAGCTGCTCTTCTACTGCAAGCGCAATATCATTAAGAGATTGAAGCGAGAATTCAAAGCGTTTCATTAAGAGGCGCTACCTCCTATAATGCTTTTAAGCTGTTCAAGCGTTTGCTCAAATGTAAAGTTTTCATCCGCATATTGCTTTAACAAGCTGTTTATAGGCTCAAGGTGCTCTATTGCGCTGTCAATGGTAGCATCCGTACCCCTTTTGTAGGCGCCGACAGCGATTAAATCCTGCGCCTTTTTGTAGGTATGGAGCATATTGCGTACTTTGCCAGCCATATCATTATGCTCACGCGAGGCAATTTCCGGCATAAGCCTGCTCACACTTGCCAAAATGTCTATCGCAGGGTAATGGTTGCTGTTCGCCAAGCTTCGCGAGAGTACAATATGCCCATCAAGAATACCGCGCACAGTATCTGAAATTGGTTCGTTTAAATCATCACCTTCAACAAGCACAGTATAAAGCCCTGTTATAGAGCCGGTTTCAGCTGAACCTGAGCGTTCAAGCAGCTTAGGCATTATTGCATAAACTGAGGGCGTATAGCCCCTTGAAACAGGCGGTTCGCCTATTGCCATGCCTATTTCGCGCTGCGCCATTGCAAAGCGGGTGAGTGAGTCCATCATCAAAAGCACATTTAAGCCCTTGTCGCGGAAGTATTCTGCAATGCTTGTCCCAACGCTTGCGGATTTTAGGCGGATAAGCGCAGGTTGGTCGGATGTTGCAATTACAACAACAGAACGCCTTAGCCCTTCTTCCTTTAAATCGTTTTCGAGGAAGGAGCGTACCTCGCGGCCGCGTTCGCCAATCAGCACAATTACGTTTACATCTGCTGTTGCGTTTTTTGCAATCATCCCCAAGAGGGTGCTTTTGCCTACGCCGCTGCCTGCGAAAATGCCTATCCTTTGGCCCATGCCTATTGTTAGAAGGGAATCTATTGCTTTTACACCAAGCGGAAGTACTTCGCTTATTGGTTTTCGCTTTAACGGGTTGGGCGGCTTATTGTCAATAGGGTACATTGCTTCTGAAACGAGTTCGCCTTTACCATCCATAGGTTCGCCGAACACATCAAGCACCCTGCCCAAAAGCCCCATGCCTACCGGCACACGGAGAGTTTCGCCTGTTGAGACTACATTGTCGTTTGGTGCAACCCCCTTAAGCTCGCCAAGGGGCATTAAAAGCAGCTTGTTTTCTTTAAAGCCTACAACGTCTGCAAGTATGTGTGAGTTGCTCGAGCTGCTGTAAATGCGGCATAAATCGCCCATGCGAGCGTTTACGCCAGCGCATTCAAGTGCAAGCCCTACAACCTGCGTTATTTTACCAACATATTTGTAGGTATCCGCGCTGTATATAATGTCTACATATTTATTGATGTCAAAGTGCTTAGTCATGTTCGGCACCATTCACGCAAAGCGTCCCTTTGAGCGAATTTAGCTGAGTTAAGAGGCCAGCGTCAATGATACCTTCGCTTGTTTCGAGTACAAGCCCGCCTTTTTCAAGAGAAGCATCCGCTACAACTGTAAACGGTGCGCAATTAAGTGCTGTACTTAGCCAATCCCTGTCTTCTTTGAAAAAGCGCTCATACTCTTCTGGGTGAACACGCACAACAAACCGTTCGCTCGATGTATAGTCGCGTACGATTTGCTTAAGAAGCTGTTCAAATACTATATCGTTGTTTTCGAGCGAAATATTAACTATCTTTTCAGCAATACAAAAAGAAAGCTGCAAAATATCCGATTCAAACTCTGCTTCAAGCGAATTTCTATACTCTTTTAGGTAAGAAATTAAAATACGGAGACGTGTGTTATAGCTGTTTTTATTCTTTTCAGTTTGTGAAGAAGCCTCAGCCTTACCTTCTGTAAAACCCTTTTGCCAAGCCTCATTTCGGATTTGGTCTGCTTTTAGCGTTGCATCTGCAATAATTTTGCTTGCTTCAAAGCGCGCGCTTTTAAGAAGCTCATCAGAAGCATTTCCTGCTTCTTCATCAAAGCTCCCCTCCATGCCCTTTTGGCTAGAGCTAAGCGGGTTGACTATTATTGACTTGCCCTCGTCGAGATAGTCAACAGATGATTTGTCGATTTTAAACAACCAGCTCGTCCTCCTGAGAGCGCGAAATAATTATTTCGCCAGCATCGTCAAGCCTGCGTATAACGTTTACAATCTTCTGCTGCGCCTCTTCAACATCGCGAACACGAATAGGCCCCATAAATTCCATATCTTCGGTTATCATTTCCTGCAGGCGCTTTGAGATATTGTCGAATATTGCCTTTGTTACTTCCTTGCCTGCTGTCTTTAGCGCAACTGCTAAATCGCGGTTGTCAATTTCGCGAAGCACACGCTGAATTGCCTGGTTTGTAAGCTTTGTAATATCTTCAAATACGAACATCCTGTTTTTAATTTCTTCTGCAAGCTCAGGGTCAAGCTGTTCAAGCGTACCCAAAAGCCGCTTTTCCGTGCCTCTATCAACAGAGTTTAAAATTAGAACAAGGCTGTCAATTCCGCCTGCAAGCGTATGCGTGCCCATAAGCATTGAGGCAAGCTTATGCTCTAAAACCCGCTCTGTATCCTTAACGTATTCGTGTGATGTTGCGCCCATATTCGCTATTCGCGTAATAACATTCGCCTGCTTTTCAAAAGGCAGCGAGGAGAGCACAAGCGCAGACTGCTTTGGCTCAAGATACGAGAGGATAAGCGCGATTGTCTGCGGGTGCTCGTTTTGGAGGAAGCTGACTACCTGGGAGCTATCCGCCTTGCGTATAAAATCAAAAGGTCTTACACGAAGCGCAGCAGAAAGGCGCGTTATAAGCTCGTTTGCGCGCGCTTCGCCAAACGCAGCATCAAGCACCTCTTTTGCATAGTCAATCCCGCCCTCTGAAACAAACTTCTGTGCCATGCAGATTTCGAAAAAGTCGTTTACAACTGCATCTTTAATTTGCGAGTCTATGCGCCGTATGCTTGTAATGCTAAGCGTAAGCTGCTCAATTTCTTCCTCTGTGAGGTAGGGGTAGAGCTTTGCTGCATGCTCCTTGCCAAGCGTAATCATAAGCACAGCCGCCTTTTCCTTTGGCGTTAGCGCATCTTGAGTCGCCATAAAATCTCCCTCCTGCTGCAGGCGTATTACAAACCCGTTTTAATTTATCTATCATCAGAGAGCCAGTTGCGTAAAAGCTGCGCAACGGACTCAGGACGTTTTTCTATATATTGCTCAAGCTGTGTAAGGCTTGAATCTTCCTTATCTGTTAGTATCTGAGAATGCTCCGACTCACCATGCATTACACCGCCCACCTCATAGCTTAGAGGCTTTACAGCTTCGAGGTTAACATCATATACAGGTATAGCCCCCTTGCGCTTTAAGGAAAATAGCGCGCCAACAAGCAGGCCGACTAAGAGCAGCGCAGTTGCAGCAATAATAATGAGGCGCGTTGTTGAAGCTGATGAAGTTAAGTTCAAAAGCTCCTTCTGGGTGCTGAACGCTTCTTGGAACTCGCCTGCCTCTGAAGCTTCGAATTTTTTGAAGGGGAGCATTTCAACGCTTATTCTTGTGTGCTCAACGCCTATTGCGTTTGAAACAAGGCTCCGGACATTATCAGAATAGTCGTCTTCGATTTGTGAGCTGTCTATAACAATTGCAACAGAAAGGTCGCG
>CAYWTY010000039.1:0-14718 GCA_964461335.1 uncultured Oscillospiraceae bacterium | reverse complement strand
CACAGTTGGCGCAGGGGTTGTTGCAAGCGTTATAGAGTAAATTAAGCTCATAAATAAAAAGCGCATATGCGCTTTTTTATTTTGATAGGGAAGCTTTATATGCATGTTTTGAAAAAGCTGCAAGAAGCAGCTCTTAAATAAGAGCAGGCTGTGTTTGAAATTCAGCTTCTCTATGGTATCATGTTGTAGTAACGCATGTTAATGAAAGGGGAAAAGCATGGCACACTCAAAGCAGCAAAAGCCTAGAGGTGCACGAATGGCCAGGCGCGGAATCTGGTTCTTTATGCGCACCATCCTGCTGCTCTTGCTTCTTGGGGCGCTTTGCTACTGCGTATTTACAACTGCGTCTTTTGCTTCTAACCTCTATATTCTCACAACCGAAGGTATGCAGCTTCGCGCAGAATGCATTTTACTTGAAGGGCCAAGGCTTAAATTGCGTGAATATTTTTCGCCTTCATTTCTTGCAGAAGACGAAGCGCTTCAAGGCTCAGTTTTTGAGGATTATACAATTACGGGGTTTGACTACAATATAAAGGTTGAAGGCATTTCTGTTTGGCCTTGGTCAGAAACAGCTGCTGTAACTCTTGTAGAGAGGCTTACATCTATTTCAGGTGCGCTTCACGAGGAAAAACGGCCTGCAAATGCTGAAGAAGGGGCAGTCTTCCCTCCCCCTGACTGGGAGGCGGGCAGGTATATGCTGCGTTTTAGGCGAACCGGCGGAAGGTGGTACATTTACCAACTGCAGCTTCTTGAGGCAGCGCCGCCTGAAGCGCCAAAAGCTACACCTGATTTAAGCATGACGCCGCAGCCGATTTCAACACCTGTGCCTAAAAGCTAAATGCAGCTTGGTTCATTGCAATTTACCTTCCCTGTTATGCTTTCGCCAATGGCCGGCATTACAGATATGCCATTTCGGCTGCTCTGTAAAATGATGGGCTGTGATTTTACCTTCACAGAAATGATAAGTGCAAAGGGGCTTTACTACGGCAGCGCCGCTACTAAACGCCTTCTCGAAACTTCTAAGGCAGAGCGACCATGCGGGGTGCAGCTTTTTGGCAGTGACCCGGGTATTTTGGCTAAAATGGCGCAATACCTTGAAGAAGCATATTCTGGCGAACTTGCGTTAGTTGATATTAATATGGGCTGCCCTGCGCCAAAAATCGTAAATAATGGCGAAGGAAGCGCGCTTATGAAGAACATGCCGCTTGCAGCCAAAATAATAGAACAAGTTGCAAATGCAATTAAGCTCCCTGTAACAGTTAAGTTTAGAAAAGGCTGGGATGAGGCGCATATAAATGCAGTGGACTTTGCACGAATGGCACAAGAATGTGGGGCTGCTGCTGTTTGCGTTCATGGCAGGACTCGCGCTCAAGGTTATAGCGGCAGGGCGGACTGGGATATTATAGGTGAAGTCAAGGCTTTGCTTACAATCCCCGTATTTGGGAACGGGGATATTTATAGTGCTAAAGACGCGCTTGCGCTTAAAGCTAAAACTGCCTGCGATGGGGTGCTTGTTGCACGAGGGGCACAGGGCAACCCTTGGATATTTTCACAGATAAAAGCTGCATTAAATGGCTGTGCCTTTCTTGAGCCTACTGTGCAGGAGCGGATAAAAACAGCTTTAATGCACGCACAGCTTCAGCACCAATTTATGGGTGCAGCAGGTATAATGCAAATGCGAAAACATATTGCCTGGTATGTAAAGGGTCTTCCGGGTGCTGCGCTGCTTCGAAACTCGGTAAATAGCTGCACAACGCTTTTTGAGCTTGAGACCCTGCTTAGAGAATATCAAAATGCGCTTGAAGAACGGCTTTGAAGGCGCTTCCTAAAAAATAAAGCAGATAATTTTCGTTTAGTGCGGTTCTTTCAAAGCCTTGACAAGCATAGATATGGCTTCTATAATTGGTTAGTACTGTCGGAACCCGATGGTATTTCGTCATTTATATGTATACTAATAATTGGCGAACTAGTCAATAATAGGAGGCAAGCATGTCAGAGGTAAGGCTTACAGCAGAGGGCATAGCGCAATACGAGGAGCGCTTGGAATATTTAAAAACTGTGCGCAGAATGGAAATTGCAGAGCAAATTAAATTTGCGCGTTCATTTGGGGATTTAAGCGAAAATGCAGAATATGACTCTGCAAAAAACGAACAGGCAAAAATCGAGCATGATATACTTCAACTTGAAACTATGCTGCGCAATGCAGTAGTTATAGATGAGGATGCGCTCGATACTGAAACCGTAAATGTCGGTGCAGTGGTAACTCTATATAATGGGGCGCTTAAAAGCAATATGACGTTTCATATAGTAGGTTCTGCTGAAGCTGACCCTGTGCGAGGCCGTATCTCCAATGAGTCGCCCGTAGGCAGTGCAATACTCGGGCATAGAGTTGGGGATATAGTAGACGTTAAGACGCCAGACGGCGTGGTGCAGCTGCGTATAGAGGAAATCAATAAGCAGTAGCCGCCAGGAAAGGATGGTAATGGAGAACAGGTTTACTAACGAAGAACCCTGCAGCGATGCGCCTATCGCGCAAGAAGAGCAGGAGCTTAGCGAACTTTTGCAAATACGCCGTTCAAAACTGCTTGCGCTGCAGCAGGCAGGCAAGGACCCGTTCGAAAACGTTATCTATGAAAAAACTCATCATAGCAGCGAAATAACAGAAAACTTCGATGCGCTTTTTGAAAAGCAGGTACGCATAGCAGGCCGAATAATGTTAAAGCGTATTATGGGCAAGGCAAGCTTTGCTCATATTCTCGATGAAAAAGGGACGATTCAAGCTTATATTCGCCAAAATGATGTAGGTGATGATGTTTATCTCGAATTTAAATCGTTTGACATAGGTGATATTTTAGGCATTGAAGGCACTGTGTTTAAAACGCGGACAGGCGAAATTTCAGTGCGTGCAGAAAGCCTTAAACTCCTTTCAAAATCCTTACGACCTCTTCCTGAAAAATTCCATGGTCTTAAAGACCCTGAACTTAGGTATCGCCAGCGGTATGTAGATTTAATCGTTAATACTGATGTACGCGAAACATTTGTTAAGCGCAGCAGGATTATTTCACAAATACGGCGCAGGCTTGATGCACAGGGCTTTTTAGAGGTTGAAACGCCTGTGTTAAACCTTATCCCTGGAGGAGCAAATGCGCGCCCCTTTATTACCCACCACAATACGCTTGACTTAGACCTATACCTTCGCATAGCAACAGAATTGCCTCTTAAACAATGCATTGTTGGCGGGTTTGAGCGCGTATATGAAATCGGCCGCATATTCCGAAACGAGGGTATAAGTATAAAACACAACCCTGAGTTTACAACGCTTGAGCTTTATCAGGCATATACGGATTATAATGGGATGATGGCGCTTGTAGAGGATTTAATCGCGCATTGTGCAAAAAGCGTACTTGGCAGCACTCTTATAACATATCAGGGTGTGGAAATAGACCTTACTCCGCCATTTGGCCGCATGAGCATGAATGATGCTGTTAAGAAGTATACAGGAGCTGATTTTCTTAGCTGCAAAACTGATAGTGATGCGGTCGCCCTTGCTAAATCGCTTGGGTTGGATTTTGAAGATGCAGCCATAACAAAAGGGAAACTTCTAAACGAGGCCTTTGAAGCCTTTGTAGAAGAAAGCCTTGTTCAGCCCACATTCATACTCGATTACCCTGTTGAGGTCTCGCCTTTAACAAAGCGCAAACCCGGCTCTCCCCATCTTACTGAGCGCTTCGAGCTTTTTATAGGAAGCCGTGAATATGCTAATGCCTACTCTGAGCTTAATGACCCTATCGACCAGCGTGAGCGGTTTATGCACCAGCTCAAAGAAAGAGAAAAGGGCGATGATGAAGCTATGATGATAGATGAAGACTTTTGCCTTTCTCTTGAATACGGAATGCCGCCTACAGGGGGCATAGGTGTAGGGATTGACAGGCTCGTAATGCTTTTAACGGATTCATATTCTATTCGGGATGTTCTGCTTTTCCCCACCATGAAGCCAAAGCATTAAGGCTTCTGTTAACAATTAATTTACTTTGAGTTGCTCCTTAACTGCTGTATTATGATATGGAGCAACCCCCCCACATCATATGGAAATGAAGGGATGTATATGAAAAAAATACTTTCAGTCTTGCTTGCGCTCCTCTTTGTGCTTACAGCAGCTGCCTGTGCAAAAAGGGAAGAACCTGCAGATTCAATTGACTTATCAAAGCCTCAGGCTGAAGTTACGCCTGCTTTAACACCTGTTACAACAGCTGAGCAAACAGCACAGCCAGAGCTTGAGGTGGATGTAACCCCTGAAATTACACAAACACCTGATGAAACCGCCTCGCCTAAGCCTTCCGGCTCCCCTAACCCGTCAGCTTCGCCAAAACCTTCCGGCTCCCCTGACCCATCTGCTACTCCGGAAACTGGGAAGATGCCTAAGGATTATAAAGCTGCGCGCGAAATAAACAAGGATGTAATCGGCTGGATTAAAGTACCGAACACAAATATTGACTACCCTATTCTCTATGATAAATCCGGCAAGTTCTTTTATGACAACCATGATATATTTAAGGAAAAGACTGGTACTCCGGGCGCAGGCTCTATTTATACATATTACGGAAGCCTGACTAGGAACACGATTGTCACAGGCCACAATATCCGCAAGGCAGGCACAATGTTCCATGGGCTCCACAAAGTGCAGGATAATAAATCCTCCCTTAGCTCGCGTTCAAACCGTGTGTTCAACATAAGGTTGTTTGGTTTTACAAAATGGGAAGTCTTTGCGCTTTACGAAACTAAGGATAGTGAGCCTACGAGCACTTTAAAATATAATATCAAGCACCTGACTACGAAAGACCATTCAAACACAAAAGAAATAGAAGAATGGATAGCCTACCAAAAAGGCCGCTCAGAAGTATCGCTTGATGTTAGCGTAACAGCGGATGATTTAATAATGACTCTTTTGACATGCGGCGATAATTACGATTACAGCGACGCGCAGTCGCGCCTCTATATCTTCCTCAAAGCTGTTGAGTAAACTTTATAAATGAGCTTTGCTGGGCGCCAACATGGCGCCCAGTTTTTGCTATAATGCAGTAGGAATTTTCTTAAAAATGTGATAGTATTACACTTTAACGGAACTTATGCAATTCTGCTGCGTTTAGAGATTAGGGAAGAACATTATATAATTATATAGAGGAGGTAAGATTATGAAAATAAGCAAAAGATACAGGGTTTTAGCATTTGCCTTGCTTGCGGTATTTTTGCTCGCTGCAGGCTGCAGCGTAAGAAAGAATTCTTCGGCTGATTACGCCCCATCTGCGCCTCAGACAGCGCCTGTGCCAATGCCGGAGTCGCCGGCTGAGGATAGAGGCGAAGCAGGCGGTGGCTGGGACAATATTGAAGCCGAAAGTGTTAAAGGCGACATTAAGCCTGACTACGGCGGCCACAAAATTATTAGAACCGCTGGCCTAGGCCTTGAAACAAGGGAGTTTGACCGTGACCTTGCGTATATCAAGCAGAAGGTTGTTGATATGGGCGGGTATGTCTCTGACTCTTATGTTAGCGGCAGAAAGCCCGTAAACTATAATGACCCGGGCAGGTATGCAAGCATTTCAACCCGCATCCCCCAGCAGCGCATGGAAGCATTTTTAGCTGATGCACGAGGGATTGCGACTGTAACATACGAAAACTCCGGTGGTCAGGATATTACATCGTCCTACTTTGATTCCGAATCCCGCCTTGCAATTTATAATGCACAGCGCGAACGAATCATGAAGCTGCTTGAAAAGGCAGAAAATATGGAAGATATAATTTCGCTTGAAACAGAGCTTTCAAGGCTCACCTATGAAATAGAGGGGCTTACAACTCAGCTTAAGCGTTGGGATGATTTAGTTGACTTTGCAACTGTAAGCATAGACCTAACCGAAATCCCCCCTGCTGTTGCTATTGCAAGCAATGATGATTTTGGAACACGCATAAACGAGGGGCTTGCAGATACGCTTAGCGGAATAGCCGTATTTGGCGAAAACCTGCTTGTGTTTTTAATTATTGCCTCGCCTGTGCTTGGTGTTCTCTTTGTTATAGGGCTTATAGTGTTCTTTATTGTAAGGCGCTCACGCCGCAAACTGCGTGCGAGAATGGCCGAAATGAAGCAGCAGACGCCGCCCCAACAGTATGCCGGCGGATATGGCTCTACACCATTGCCGCCTAAAGTGCAGATAGAGAAGGATGAACAGAAAAAGAACGAATAACACATAAAAATTCGGCCGATAGCTAAAAACTATCGGCCGAATTTTTTTACTGCTATTTTTCCGTTTCTACTATATACCCGCTGCCATCAAGGCGAATATGTACTGTGCCTGCTTTATCGGTTCTGTAATAGGGGATATTAGCGCTTTTAAGCGCTTGAAGAACTTCCTTATGCGGGTGCCCATAATCATTATTTGCGCCCAAGCTTAAAACTGCGACATCTGGCGCAACTGCATCAAGGAAGGCTGGTGATGTAGAGGAGCTTGAGCCGTGGTGGCCGATTTTTAGCACAGTCGCCTTAAAATATGATGCAGGCAGTTCCATAAGCGCTGCTCGTTCAGCATATGCCTCAGCATCGCCTGTTAAAAGCACTGATGTGTTTTTGAAGCGAATATGGCATATAACGCTCATATCATTCAAATTTTTATACTTTACATCTGCCAAAGGTGAAAGAAGGCGGACTTCTATGTTATTATCCCATTCTATATAAGCGTCTTTACCTCCGGCTGCTTTTATTACGTTAACATCCCTTTTGTCAAGCTCATCAAGCAGGTTTTCAAACATTCGCGTGTTGTTGACTGCATCCGGCATATAGTACGCGCCAAGTTCATAGTTGGCTACAACCTTCTGCATGCCCCCGATATGGTCAGCATGCGGGTGGGTTCCTATAACAACATCAAGCTTTTTAACCCCCTGTTTTTTTAAAAAGGCATCTATATTTTTATATGCGCCGCTGTCGCTTGCATCAACAAGCATAGTCGCACCAGAGGGGCCCCTAAGAAATATGCTGTCGCCTTGGCCTACATCAAGCACATAAACATCTAAATACCCTTCTTCGGGCTTAGCTGCGCCTTGCGAAGTAGAGGGTGGGGGGGTGTCAAACGGTGCAAATGCTCCCGCAGGGTCATCCATATAATGCTCAAGCGCAAGAACAAGTAAGGTTACAAGCAGCAGTGCAATTACAGCACGAGCCTTCTTATTTAGAAATGGTTTCTTTTTTGCCATATAATGTAGCCCTTCCCGTTTGTTCCACTATATATTGTGTTTATTATACAACTAACAGGCGGGCATTGCAAAACTAACGACAGGCTTTGTGGTTTTTCGTTAGGGTATGCGCGTTTTCTGCATACCTACCATATATTTGGCACAAGGTTAAGCATATCGTCTTCATTATTAACATCAGTAAAGGCTTCAGGCACTTTACCTACAATTATATGTTCAGCAACAGGCACATCGACTCTTGAGCTTATTTGCTGCACATCGCTTGGCAGCACAATGGTAATTTCAGCTTCGAGCCTTAATAAAACTCTGTGGAGCGTCTGGTTTATGCCCGCAGTTCTAAACTCACTCGTAAAAGCTGCATTTATTGTACTTTCCGGGTAGAAGGTCATGTGTACATAAGGGCCATAGCCTGAAAGGAGTGGCACGCTTGAAATGCTCCCAATTGGCAGCTCTATTCCTTGCTTACCCATAGAGATTAGCAGTGCTTGTGCGTTTTTCGCGCAGCGCGCACTAAAGCGTGTTAGCTCTATGTTCTTAAGCTCTATATAAAACACTTGGTCGTCTGTTTTTAGAATATCTACAAATGAAGTGCTTTCATATCCCTCTAAACAGTCTAAAACTGCTTCAAGCATTGCGCTTGATGCTGCAGACTGTACCCGGGTTCTTGCAAGCTGCAAAAGCGCAGGCCGAAGCTGTGCGTTTAAAAACGCATACAAAAATGCTCCAAGAAGTGCAACGGCCAAAATAATAACCAATAGCCGCTTGTAAAGCCGCGAACGCACACGCATTTTAAACTCCATTTATTATTATATGCAGCTTATAGTACGAGCGTGACCCAAAACGCGCTTGTTCGAGTTTGCTGCGCTAACTTGGGTTTAAGGCAAAATATCTTAAAGCATGCTTAAAAAGATTTGAAAGGGTGTGTTATGAAACTTTTGATTTTGGATATGCTTTAAGCGTCAAAAAAGTATTTTTGTCGAAAAACCTGAAAAAGCAATATATGAGGTCAATATAAGACCAAACTGCAGCTTTTGAACAGGTGAGATAAAATAAGATTAAAATAAAACCAAAATAAGACCGAAATAAGACCAGTTTGTGACTGAGATGAGACCAGGGTGCTGTATAATAGCTTATAATACCAAAATATATTTTACAGATGCTCTTTTAGCAAAACCCGATAAGGAGTGAAAGCAGGATGAAGGCAAACAACAAAAGGGTTATTTCGCTTATACTCGCAGCATTACTGGTGCTTGGGTTATCCCCAGCAGCAGGGTTCGCAGCAGAGGATGAGCAGGGTATAGAGAATATTGCCAACACTCCATTACAAGAGGGGGGAGAACAGCCGCTTGGCACGGAAAACTCCGAGCCGGGCGACATAGAGCCGGGCGACATAGTGCCGGGCGACATAGTGCCGGGCGAAAACCAAAAAAAGGTGGAAGAACCGCCTGCAGAGGAACTCCCGCCGGAACTGCCGCCTGCGCCTGTGCAAAGTGACGAAGCGCTTGCGCTTTTTGAACGCCTTATGGCTTGCGAAACATTGGAAGAAATCGACGCAGTTCTTGGTGAATATGACGAGGATGCGCTTGACGCGCTTATGGCGGAGTTTACGACTGAACAGCAGGAAGCAGTGCATGCGCATATTGAGGGGCTTGCAGAAATTGAAAGCGAGTTTACCCAAGAAGAATGGGCTACTTTTACACAAGGGCTCTATGTAGGCGATAAACTGCTATTTGGTGAGGCTCTTCGCGATTATCTTTTTGGGGGGCTTGAGGAACACGCATTTAAGTTGGCTGTTAACCAGATGGATATTGAACAAGCGGGCAGCTTAGAAGGCATAGTAACACAAGAGCAGGCAAAAGCCATTGCTAATGCTATGTGCCATGGCGGCTATAAAGTATCCGCCCCAACAGCCTCAACCAAAATGCGTGCGCTGACAAACGGCCTTAAAACGGCTGGTATGGCAGGTGTGCCTGAATGGCCTCACGAAGGTGCTATTGAGCTCGATAAAGGCGCGCAAGCAGTCTCTGGGCAGAGCAACCTTTGGGAAGTTACATTAGGTATTAAGGGGAAAAACTATAAGACAACATCTGATGTTGTATTGGTTATTGATAAATCCGGCAGTATGGCCGAAACTAAGATGACGAACACCAAATTGGCGGCAAAGGCATTTGGCAATGCACTGCTTGTCGAAGGAAAGCAGACGCGCATTGCAATAGTAACATATAGTGATGGCGCAAGCTCCAACAATGTATTTTACACACCGGAAACGAAAGCAGCATTTAATAGTGCAATTGATGCAATAACCGCAAGCGGAGGCACACATCAGCAGGCAGGAATTCATCTTGCTGATAGTATCCTGTATTCGTCTAATTCCACAGGCGTTTTAAAGAGCATAGTCATACTTAGCGACGGAGAGCCCACATATAGCTATCCTTTTGTCGGGACTGCCACATATGCTAATTGTTCATCATTGCATTTGCTAACCGGGCAGTGGGGGGGAAGCATTACTGCCGCAGGTTTTACCAACCCACCAACCCAGGATTATGCCACGACAATTGGTAGTGGAGGCAGCTTCAATATTAATTACAATGCTTATGTCGATGCAAAATGTAAACATGATCATACACAACGGCACAGTTATGGAAAGTTTTCTTTAGGGGATGATGGTAAACTGGTTCACTCAACATCCAGTGGTACTAACAACGGCGTGGCAACTATTTGGGAAGCGGCGCAGACCAAAGCTAAGGGAACGACTATTTACTCCATTGCGTTGCAGGCAGGTTCAGACGGCGAAAGCGTTATGCAGGCCTGCGCAAGCAACACCATCGAAGGCCAGGGTTATTTCAAAATAGGGGCTAATGATGATGTGCAGCAAAAGCTTGAAAATGCTTTTACAGCCATTGCCGGCAGCATAGAGATAGCGGCTTCAAATGGTGTTGTCACTGACCCTATGGGTGAGAAAGTTCAGCTGAATTTTAGCGGTGCTTCTCCTGTTATCACGAATGTCTTGGCAACCTATAACGCAGGAAATGCTCATATTTATATCAGCCAAGGGAGTGTTTCATATAATCCGAGTACCGAAACAATTACTTGGAACGTAGGTAATGTCCACGAAGGTACAGACCCGGTTATGAAATATAAGGTGAGCATAAAGGCAGGTGTAACTGTTTCTACAGGCGAGACCATAAATACAAACAAAGAGACCAAATTCGACTATACTGATTACCAGCAACACAAAAACACCATTCAGTTTTTCCCCATTCCGAAAGTTACTGTAGGCGGGGGGAATATACTCGTGCATTGGTATCGAGTAAACGAAAATGGCGACCCTGTAAACTCTCAAGGGGAAGTTGTCCTATCCCGCGATTTGGCAATGCAGCTTGCTGATGCAGCATATTTTGAATATAACGGCAGTTCTGGTCTTGTTTATAACACTCCATATACCGTTTCGCCAAAAGATTTTTCCACTATAACGGGATTAGAAGATTATAGTTACTACGGCAAATACATGCTCAACAATGGTTCATTAACTACGGGTTCATCCGTTGAAGTAACGCTTAATCAGGCAAACAGCAATCAACATGTATGGTTTGCATATACGAAAGAAGTTAACAACTGCACATTAACTCTCAAAAAGCAAGGCTGTGATAACAAAGATGCCAACGCCTCCTTCATCTTTAAAATCGAGGGTGTAACCGGGGTATTCTATGAGGTTGTTCAGGGTAATAGCACGAAGGTTATTAAGGGGCTTCCAAAGGGCAGCTATACAGTAACGGAAGAAGAGAGCTGGTCGTGGCGGTATAAGAAATTCTCAATAAGCTGGGGAGATTTAACCGGCGCAACAGCTAATGATAGTACTGTTACATTTACTTCAGGCAATGGGGAAGCGGTTGTTACTATAACGAACACGCGCGATAATCCCTTCTGGCTCTCGGGCGAATCATCTGCCATAAACAAGTTTCACCCGTACGGGCAGACCGCCCAATAAGCTAAAGTTTAGGAGCAGCGTACTTTGTCAAAAACATTATTGAGAGTTTTTAACGCATTTACAACCCTGCTTGTGGCGGCTGCAGTGCTTCTTGCGGTGCTGCTTGCAGGGGTGCGGGTAGTGGGGCTCACGCCGTTTGCTGTACTTTCCGGCTCTATGGAGCCAAGCTTCCATGTGGGCAGCCTGATTTATGTAAAGAAGGCAGCGCCTGAAAATATCCGCGTGGGCGACCCTATAACATTTGTGCTTAATGAGGATTTGCTCGTTGCCACACACCGCGTTATAGAAATTGACGAAGCAAACCAGCACTTTTACACAAAGGGTGATGCAAACAATGCAGCAGACGCAGCGCCCGTACATTTTAACAACCTGCTTGGTAAGCCTGTGTTCAGCATCCCCAAACTTGGGTATGTATCAAGCATGCTCGGCACAAAAAAAGGCATGATACTCGCAGGCAGCCTAACCGCAATTATACTTATACTCGTGTTCGTGCCGGATTTGCTGCGACTTGCGGATAAGGCCGATAAAAAGGCAAAAAAGCAGCAACAATGACCCTAAACATTCGGAGGTAAAAGCCATGAAAGAATTCGTGCGTACACACAAGAGGGCAACCCTGCTCGGCCTTGCGGCTTTGCTAATCGTAGCTGCATCTATTGGCGGCACACTCGCGTGGCTGACCTCCAGCCCAAGCGGCATTGTTAACACGTTTACGCCGGGTGAAGTAGATACCACAGTTGTGGAGACATTCTCCCAAGGCGGGGATACAAAAACGGATGTAAAAATCCAAAATGGCCCAGATGCCAATGTACCTGCATTTATTCGCGTTGCACTTGTGCCAATTTGGCGCAATGCGGATGGCACAGGCGCAGGCTACCCTGCAAGCCCTGTGGTTTTAGCTCCCCCCCTAAATCCAGGCTGGTTTTTTAAGGGCGGCTATTATTATTACTGCGACCCTGTGCAGCCATTGGGTGAAACTGCAACCGCACTCATAACCTCATTTACAGCACCTGCAACCCCAGCTAATGCGCCGGCAGGCACATATTATGAGCTGCAAGTGCTTGCACAATCAATTCAAGCGGATGGCACGGATACGGGTGGTACATCACCCGCTGAACTTGCATGGAAGGATGTAAAAGTGCAAGGCGGGAAACTCGTTGTGAAACCTTGACGCCATAGCCTCAACTGCGTGGCTTTATATAAAGACAAAAAATGAACATAAAAACGGAGGATAGACATGAAGAAGAAGGTATTATTGATTGCCCTTGCAGCTATTTTGCTCGTGGGCGCAAGCATCGGCGGAACATTAGCGTGGCTGACGGATAAAACGGCTACTGTAACAAACACGTTTACGGTGGGTAAGGTAGGGGCAACCCTTACGGAAACTGGAACAAACAACAACCTAAAGAGTTATCATGTTGTACCTGGGCAACCCTACAGCAAAGACCCCAAAGCCGGCGTTACTGAGGGAAGTGAAGATGCATACTTATTTGTCAAAATAGATAAGTCGACTAATTTTAATACCTCCATTCTTAAGTATGTTGTTCCTGACGGATGGACTGTGTTAGATGCTATGGATTACCCTAATGTGTATTATCGAATTGTAAATAAAAACGATACATCGCGCATATTCAGCGTCCTCAAGGATGATGAAGTTGTCGTAGATGGCGCTGTTACCGAGACGCAGCTTGCAACTGTAAAGGATGCAACATTGTCATTCACAGTTTATGCTATACAAAAAGACAATCTTGCAACAGCGTTAGCAGCTTGGGCAGCAGGCAGCTTCTGGTAATGCATCAGCTTAACTATGCACCCAATAATATAGATAACTTAAAAGGAGGAAAGCGGCCATGAAAAAGAAAATACTTGCAATATCGCTAACAGTTTCCCTTTTGGCGATTGCAGCGCTTGGCGCAACGCTTGCATATTTTACAGATACCAAAGCTGTGACTAACACATTTACAATGGGGAATGTGAAGATAAAGCTTGAAGAAATAGTTGGCAAAGACGCTGAAAATAAAGACATAGTCAAAGATGTTAACCATACTTATCCCACCATTGCACCGGGCGATGTGCTGACAAAAGCGCCGTATGTTACTAATACCGGAGCTAACAGCGCATGGGTATTCATGAAGTTGACGCTGAGCGATGCTGCCGCATTTAGTGCGCTGCTGCCCAACGCACAAGATGCGGTTTCAGCTGGAGTTATCGATTTTAATGCCACAAACTGGACTGTGTTGAGCAACAAAGTTGTCGGCGATGACCGCGTGTTCTGGTTGGCGTATAATACCGAACTAGCGCCGACTAAAGTAACGGAAAAGCCGTTTACCAAGATTACCGTTCCCACCACATGGACAAATGATGATGTCGCTAAATTTGGCGAGAATGGCTTTAGCCTAAAAGTTGATGCGCATGCCATTCAGGCCGACAATCTCAATACACTTGATGACGCCTACGCACAGGTGAATCCTTAATTGTTAACTCCCGCCCGGGGCGCATGCCCAGCGCCCCGGCTAGGATAAGCCACTTGAGCCATTGTCGGGAAATTATAAATATTCGGCATCTTCAACCGCATTTATGCGGACGAAATAGGGGGATGAAAACCATGAAACGAAATTTTAGCCTAAAAAATATGGGTGCTGCAGTGCTTGCTGTTATGCTGCTGTTTTGCATCGCTGCGCCTGCGCTTGCGGCATCCAGCGCTACATATAAAGGGCCGGCGACCCTATTCGGCTTCGTCCCTGACGATGGTTCGGTGAGTGGCCTGTTCAACAACCTTAAGGGGCTCATGCCAGGCGGCACGTATACGCAGCAAATCACTGTGGATAATACATCAGGCACAAGGGTGGATATATATTTGCGCGGCGAGGCAATCGCTCCGCCTGTGCAAACCATCGCCCCGCAAGCCATGCTTACAAGCAGCGCAAACGACCTATTGGACCGCATCACTTTTAAACTAAAGGATGGCAGCAGCACCATCGCAGAGGGTGCGCTCTCGAGCGCTTGGCCTGCATCTGGTTCAGGAATTAATACAAACAAAGGCAAGTTCATACGCTTAGGCACGTTTTACAGCGGCACGCAGAAAGCGCTTACGCTTGAGCTTAGTGTGCCTAGCGACCTTGGCAATGATTACAAAGATGCAGTAGGCAAAGTGCGCTGGATATTTCAAGCAGATGTATACCAGGGCGGCGGCGGCGGTGATGAGTACCCGCCAATTCCGCTTGGCCCGCCTACAATAACAGTTGACGGCCAAAGGATACCCCTTGCGCCTGGTACTGGCGATAGTGTAAATATGCTTATGTACCTTTTTGCAGGGGGGCTAATTCTCTTTGCGCTTGTGCTTGCAGTAAAGATATCCAAGCGGCAATGTAAAACCAAAGCAAAAGGTTGAATTTAGTGGAATAATGTGCGCGGCATGGTACAAACCATGCCGCGTTTATTTTTGGCTCTATGTCAATAGTTGGGGTAGAGCGGTAGACCAAGAGCAACGGGGAGCT
>CAYWTY010000038.1:0-14733 GCA_964461335.1 uncultured Oscillospiraceae bacterium | reverse complement strand
CTCTTATTCCGCGCTCAAGCTCATCTCTCATATTAGGCAGAGCCTGCAGCGCTTCTGTGCGGGTGCGGAAGCCACCTTTGGTTTTTGATTCACGCATTCCCCTACCAAAATACGTTACTTGAGCTGTCCATGTTTTACCACGTTTGAAAACTGTGCCTTGACCATTTCCTCGGCAAGCTGTCTTTCTTTCCTGCTTCACTTGCTTCGTGCCGCAGTGATTGCAGAACACGCTCTCGTCTGGTATCTCGCGCTGGCATTTGCGGCAGGTCATTCGAACCTCCTTACTACACCAATAATTTTACCGAATATGATAACGCGCTCTCTCCTTTCATCAGGGAAAATCCTTAATGGGTAAACTGGGTTGTCTGCAGTTAGCACAATTGCTCTGCGGGTTTTTTGCACATGTCTTATGATTGCTTGCGGTGCGCCTTGTACCATTACCATAGCGTAGTCATCTTCTTTTGCTGTTTTCTGCGGTCTCACGAGCGCCAAATCTCCCTCTTGGATTGCGGGAGACATGCTGTCGTCCTTTGCTTTGTAGTAGTAGTATTCTCCTACCAAGGCTGAGTCAATCAACGGCGCAAATCCATCGCATATTTTTTGCACTTCGCCGCCATAGTTTGTTGCATATAGCGATTCAATTATAGGTGCTACCCTTGCTCCATGCGGAATGCTGCTGCTCGAGCTCCATCCCATAAGATGAGTTGGGCTTACGTTTAGCGCCTGCGCTATACTTTCTAATCTGTCGCAAGGTATGCTTGCCGCTCCAGACCCATATCTCTGCAGAGCAGAGGTGGAAATGTCTGTTAATCTTGCGAGCTTACCGTATGAGACTTTTCTTTCCTTCATCAACTTTACAAGCCTTTTCGCCACTTCACGCAATTCTACACGCCTCCTTCTTTTTATTACACCATATATCAGACTGTTAAAATTATCAAGATATATGTATAATGCAAGTTATGTCACCCAATGGGGCATTGACAGACCGAATCAATGCAAGCTATCATGGGGTCAATGGATATGGGTAAAACAGCATAATGGCACCCATAAATAGGCACAGCTAATAAGCATAATACAAGGCAATTATTACCTATTAGCACATCTGTCTCACATGAACACTAAATAACACAGGAGGTACTTTATTTGAATCTTGCAGACATCGAAACCTTGGACAAAGAATTCCTGTCTCCCGAAGAGGTGGGTTTGGTACTCGGTGCTGACCCGATATCGATACGAAATATAGTTAAGCTCGACAAAACCTTGCTTGGCTTTCCGGCTATTGTTATGGGTACGCGTATACGTATACCAAAGGAGGCTTTTCTTTTCTTCTGTCGTTTCGGCAGGGTGCTCTACGATGGCAGCAAGGAGGCTGCAATTCTGTGTGCCGATGGGCAGCGGCTAAACTGCCCAAATACGTTTTAAGGGGTATTGCTGATGGTAGAGCAGGGCTTTATAAAGGTGCACAGGTCAATGCTCAAGTGGGAGTGGTACGACGATATCAATACGATGCGGTTGTTCTTACACTTGCTTCTGACAGCTAATTATGATGAGCGAAGTTGGCGTGGGGTTGTGGTTAAAAGAGGGCAGCGGGTGTGCAGTTATGACACTCTTCACATGGAAACTGGGTTGTCGGTAAGAAGTATCCGAACTGCATTAAAAAAACTTGAATCGACAGGCGAGGTGACAAAGCAATCAACCGCGCAATACAGCATAATTACTGTGAATAATTACGATAAATATCAAGGAGCGACAATCGAGCGACAATCGAGCGACAATCGAGCGACAAGCGAGCGACAACAATGAAAGAAAGATAAGAAAGATAAAGAAAGATAAGAAAGATAAGAAAGATAAGAAAGAGTACGTAAGGGGTTTCGAAAATGCCTTTGAAGATTTCAAAGAAATGCGCAAAAAGATTAAGGCACCTTTGACCGAAAGAGCGGAGCAATTAATTCACGACAAACTTGATAGGCTCTCGGGCGGTAATGAGCAATCGAAGATTGCAATTCTCAATCAATCCATAGAGCGCGGGTGGAGAGGCGTATTTGAAATAAAGGAGACTGAAATTGAACAGAGCGGACGAAATAACGAAATCAATCCTAAGCCGAATCTCGATTTCACAAAACTCCCCGCAGGAGTCTTGCGCATGCAGCTCCTGCAACGGGATGGGATGGGCAGCGGTGATTGATAGCGAGAGCATTGAGCGCATGAAAGAGTGCGAGTGCACTATTAAAAAGCGTGCTAAGAGACTTATTGAGCGTGCTGGCATGCAGGCGTTGCTCGGGTTTCCTGAAATCTGTGCAAAGTTACGCTATAGCAGAAGTCAGGTTATGCGAATTGAGGGCAAGGCTATTGACAGGTTCAGCAAGTCAATTACTTTCATCGAAAATAGCCACAGTTGCCCAAAGTTGAGATAAGTGGCGTAAACATGCGTCACTTATGTATCGTGAAGCGTGGTATAATGATATTGGGGGTAAAATGCAAGATTACTTATTCGGTGTTTATTGCCACTTACCTCGGGTGAGTTCGGTCAAAGGTTCCAAGCTTAGTGAGGCTGTGAGCACAGTTGAATACCGATGCAAGCCAGTTATATGCATCACTACGGGCACAATCTACAGCTCGGTCGCAGAAGCAAGCGTGAGCACCAAAGTGTCCAAGAGCAGCATTGTAAATTGCTGCAGGGGTAGAGCAACAACAGCTGGGCGCATGAAGTGGTCGTACGTGGAGCATTTACCGAAGCAGGTTAGCGTACGTGTGAAGTCTCGCTTGAGTGGCTTTAGCGAGCATGAGCTTGTTGGGGTTTAGGGCGTTACCGAGGTATATGAATAATTGGCGGTCGCTTATGGCGCATTCTAGGGTTTCCTTCTCTTCGGAACTTTTTTAGTATTCTTGCGTTATAATCAGTAAGAGCTACAACAAGGAGAAGATAAAATGAAGAAACGGATTTTTGCCGCTGTGCTGTGTTTTATAATTGCATCAGCTGCTTTGCTTACCCTAACCGGCTGTGCCACTGCTTCTGCGCAGGCTTCGGACTTAATGCAAGGCATAAAAGCCAGCACCATAAGCACGAATGCGGATATTTCGGGCAAGGGGGCTGTTGAAGCTTCGGAATTTGCTCTACGCTTGTTCGAGCAAAGCGTTGAGGATGGAAAGAATGTACTGGTTTCGCCGTTGTCAGTGCTTAGCGCACTTGCCATGACTGCAAACGGGGCAAAAGGCCAAACGCTCCTGCAGATGGAAGAAATGTTTGGGCTTTCTGTTGGCGAGCTCAATCATTATCTTTATGCTTATAAAAAGGCGCTGCCCTCAGCAGATAAGTACAAACTCAGCATAGCTAACTCAATTTGGTTTAAGGACGATAAGAGCTTTACAGTTAAACCTGATTTTCTGCAAGTCAACGCGGATTTTTTCGGGGCTGGATTGTATAAAGCGCCTTTTAATAACTCAACGCTGCGTGATATAAACGGATGGGTTGAAAAGAATACTGACGGCATGATAAAAGACATACTCGAAAGCATCCCAAAAGAAGCTGTGATGTACCTTGTTAATGCCCTAGCGTTTGATGCCGAATGGGAGCGCGTTTATTATGATTATCAGGTGCGCGATGGCGTGTTCGCAAAAGGGAGCGGGATAGAGCAGCAGGCAGAATTTATGTATTCTCTTGAGCATAAATATCTTGAGGATAAAGGCGCGACGGGTTTTATAAAATATTATGCAGACCGTAAATATGCCTTTGCCGCCTTGTTGCCCAATGAGGGTATGAGCGTACACGATTATGCCGCCTCTTTAACAGGCGAGAAGCTTTTATCAATGCTCACAAACCCCGCTGATGTGCAGGTGAATGCTGCAATCCCCAAGTTTTCAAGCGAATACAGCGTTGAGATGAGCGAAATATTAAAAGCAATGGGTATGACTGATGCTTTTGATAATAGAGTGTCTGATTTTTCGGGGATTGGTTCTTCAACAGCAGGCAGCATCTTTATAAGCCGCGTGCTGCACAAAACATTTATTGCTGTAGACGAAAAAGGGACAAAAGCCGGTGCAGCGACTATAGTTGAAGCAGAGTGCGGCTCAGCTATGGAGCCCCAGGAAACCAAAACTGTATACCTTGACCGCCCCTTTATATACATGCTGATTGACTGCGAAGCAAATCTGCCTGTATTCATAGGAGCAGTTGCGGATTTAGCTTATTGAAGAACAGGCGGCTATTTAAAGATAGAAAGGTGTGCTCTTTGTGAAGATTAAGCCATTGTTAATACTGGCCGCTGCATGTGCCTGTTTGCTGTTAGGGTGCAGCAGGCCCCCTGATACGCCAAACGCGCTTTCACCCTCTGTTATGGTTAATGATGAACTTTACTTTTACGCAGACAAAGAGTTCACTGCTAAAATCAAATTGGCCGAACTTCCTAAAAAGTACCCGCCAGATGAAGCTATAACAAACGGCGACTATGTTAATGTTCACGGACAAATCAGCAACGAAGAAAAGCTAACCGAATTTATTAGCGCTGTAACTTCAAAGAAGAGTGCTGCAATTCGCATGGTTCAGTATACTGTAGAAGGCGACCCGATTATTTCGGATATCATCTTTGACGCAAACAAGTTTACCGTTTTTAACGATACAACGCGTGATGCCTTTGGCGAACAAAAGATTTCAAAGAATGAATATGAGCACATGCTCGAGTATAACAGGGAAGGCGTCATTTATGTATTTTTAACTAATGATGAAGAAATAACAGACGAGCGCTACGATAAAGGTCTAGACGGGTATTTGCTTTATTATACACCCTCCAAGCCTGAATAAAACCCTTCTGCCTAAAGGAGCTAAATGGAAATACGGCTAAAGTCTTAACCTTTTTGGGTTGAACTGCCGAGCGTTTTGGCGGTTGCTCCTGTTATGATTCTAGCCACAGGTCTAATGCGAATTCTGCTGGGTTATGCAAGCGGTGAGTCATCCGTAAAGATTACCGCAGCACTGGTATAACCACCTTCAAGCCTGTTTTCGTATTTATCTATTATCACATCTATTACTTCATGGCGGCTGTTTGCGATAAATTCTTCATACTCGGACTCAAAGTACCTATTAGAAGATTGCTGCCCAATATCATCAAGGATACTGCTAAGAGCATCTCTTGCATCAGAGCGTAGAATAATTTTAGCTTTGTATGTAGGCATTGAATTATTCCTCTCTCAAGCTGTGTTGCGCAGGAGTTCGCGCATCAGGGCATGGGTGTGTTGGAACTTTAATAAGAGATAAGGACATCATTGTTCGGATTGTAACACAGAATATTGTGGAATTATAGGGTTATGTATCGGTATATGCCGCATTTACCGAAGCCGGTTATCGTACGCGTGAAGTCCCGCAAGGGTGGCTTTAGCGAGCATAAGATATTTGGGGTTTAGGGCGTTATAAGTTTATGCTCAGCCCTGCCCCATTTTGCAGCGCCTCAATTCATGAAAAACGCCCCCCATATAGAGGGGCGCATGATTTAACGGTGAGCTTGTGCTGCTATATTCTGGATAGTCTGCGTCTGTCGTCGCCAAGCGCATAGAAAAGCAGCAGGGCAATAAGCGCAAACAGCATTGCAAGGCCGCCTAAGAGCAAAGTGCCGCTAATATCGCCTTGACCTGTTTTCGCAATGCCCGGGCCAAGGGGGATGCGCTCTCCGTTATCACCGCCGCCTCCGCCTTTAGTGTTTGCTATGCGCACAACAAGCACATTTTGGTTGTTGTAAAAGGCGGTTGCGCCGCTGCCGTTAAGCGTGTAGCTGCCTGACGCGCTTATTGTAAGCGCCCAGCCCTGAAGCGGCCTAAGGTAACCTGTTGGCGCGCTGAGCTCAACAATGTCGTATATGCCGGCAGTTAGCGAAGCAATGCTTGTTAAGCCGCTGCTGTCGGTTGTAAGCGTGAAGCGCTCTGAAGTTTCGCGCTTAACAACGCGAAACTGTGCTCCACTAAGCGCTGCACCTGTATTTGCATCAACCTTGCTTAAAACCATATAGCGCTCAAGGGGCGTATTTTCAACCCTAAGCGTAAAGACCCCGCCAGAAGTTGGGAGCAGCCTGCCGCCTGCAAGAACGCCCTGCTCTTCAACAAGTATTGAATATGTTGACTGCAAAAGCTTATACCCAAGCGGCGCGCTAAGCTCCCTCAGAGTATAGCTCCCAAGCGGCAGAGTAATTGCGCTGCTTCTTCCTAAAGCGCCTGTTGTAAGCGTATAAGTTTTGCCCATGCCATTAAGCTCAAATACAGCGTTTGAGAGCGGCTCGCCTGTTTGCGAACTTATCTTTTCAACAGCAAAGTCGCGCGTTATAAGGTGGTTTACAATTGTCGCCTTAAAGACATTATCTTCAACGCGCTCAAGAGGCGTGCCTGCAGCGCCGACAAATACGTTACCCTCAGCATCTACCGTAAAGTCAATGGGGTTTGCCCAAAGCTTATAGCCTGAAGGCGCGGCAGCTTCGCTTATGCGGTATGTGCCCATTTCAAGCCCTGTGAATATGGCATAGCCCGAGCTATCCGTAAAGCGGGTGTCAACAAGAATATGTGTGTTGTTTTGCTGCCTGCGGCTAAGCTCGAACTTTGCGCCGCCCAAATGCAGGCTGTGATTTGCAGCATCGACTTTAAGGATTGAAACTGCAGTCTGCCGCTTTACATTTGTTATGCGCACCTCAAAGGTGCTTTCGAAGTTGCCTGCGTCAATTGTAAAGACGCGCTCTTCATCAAGGCGCACATAACCGTCGGGTGCTTTAGTTTCAACAAGCTTGTATGTGCCTGCAATTAGCCCGCCAATAGTAAGCTCGCCTGCATAAAGGGTGGTTATGCTGCCTGCTGCGTCAAGCATATAGTCATAGCCGTCACTAACTGTACCCTTGCGCAGGGTAATGACATTGTTTTTAGCATCGCGAAGCTCAAACATAGCGCCTTCAAGCGGTTCGCCCGCCTCATCAAGCTTAATAAGCTTAACGCTTCCTAAAACCAGCGTGTTTTCAATTGTTATTTCTGCTGCTGCACCGTGCGTGTTTACAGTTACGCTATGCTCGTCTATGTCAGCAGCAAAGCCCTCTGGCGGTGTAAGCTCGCGCACTTTGTAATTGCCTTTAGGTATGCCTAAAAGCAGCGCAATGCCGGCCTCGCCATCAGTTACTTCTTCTGTGTAAACAGGGCTTCCATCGATTTCTTTAACAAGCATTGCAAATACTTTGCCTGTTTCAACTACACGGCTAAAGCCTGTTGCGCTGTTTGTAACCAAGAAGCGCGCTCCGTTAAGGCTTTCGTTGCCTAACACAAAGCCCTTGCCCTTTTCAGCCTTGTAAATCTTAAGGCTGTATTGTGAGGGAGTGTTCTTAAACGTCAGCTTTAGCGCATAGGGGCTTTTTTGCGCGTTTTCTGCTGTAATGTCAAAGGGCTGCACCCGCTCGCCGTCAAGCTCATAGCCCTGCGGCGGGGCGACTTCAACAGCAACATATTTGCCAAGCGGTATGGAGCTTATAAGCGCTCTGCCGTCAAGACCTGTAGCAGCAGAAAACAGGGGAGTGTTTGCTAAGAACTCGCCATTTGCTATTGGTTCGCCTAAGCTGTTTATTGGCTCGCCTGCCTCGTTACGCTTGTAAACATGAATTTGCGCGCCTATTAAGAGCTTGGTCGGGTCGTTTATATCCGCTTTTTCAACCATGATACTGCCCAAAATTTCTTCGTTTACCATAGTTATTGAAACTTCGCTGCCGCTGTTCATAATTGTGAAAGCCTTTTCAATGCCGGGCGCATAGCCTTCTGGCGCGCTTACTTCGTGCACTTCGTATTCGCCATAGGGGATAACGCCAATGTGCGCCTCGCCTGCTGCATTTGTGCCAAAATGCGTTGGTTCGCTCCCTAATCCGTCATACTTGAACCTGCCCGCGCCTTCGCCTGTTAATACTTTTAGCGCAACAGGCAATAGCTCTGTACCTTGCTTTTTATAAAGCGCGAATTCTGCGCCTCCAAGCTCATTGCCCTTGCCGTCTTTCTTTAAGAGCTTGAGCGCGCCTAAAAGCGGGCTGTTTACTAAGGTTATATTCTCGTTATCCTCTACAAGGCTGTTTATGATGCTGCCAGAAACAGGCGCGTCTCCAATACGCACATAGCGAATAATGTCGCTTGGCGCAAAACCTATGGGCGGGAAGGTTTCTGTGAGCGCATACACCCCGTAGGGGATGTTTTTAAATTCCGCAATACCAAAAGAATTGCTTGAAGCATAGTAAACAGAATTGCTTATTACGCTGCCGTTTTCATCAACAGGCGTAAGCAGGAAGCTCGCGCCGCTAAGCGCCTTCCCGTTTGTATCCGTTTTGTTAAGCTTAACATTGCCTGTAATTAAGCGGTTAACAATACTATATTTAACAGTTGCTCCGTTTTCGCTTATATTAACTTTAAGGTCGTCTTCAATTACCATGCCCTTTGGCGCAGTCAAAGCATCCTCAACAATGGAATATTCGCCAAAGAGAAGGTCGTTAAGAGTTATGCGGCCGTCTCTATCAGTAGTTTCTACAAATGTGCCGCTTGCGCCTGTTATGGTAAACTTAATGCCCTCAAGCCGCTTGTCGCTGCCGTCAACCTTTAGAAGCTCCAGTTTGCCTTTAATATTCGCGTTTGTAAATGTGCGCTCATAAAGCGCAGTAGTGCCGCTGACAGTTACGTTTTGCGTTTCGTTAATAAGCACATACCCTTCGGGCGCCTTTGTTTCTTTTAGAGTATATGTATTTGCAATAAGGTGCGTAACTGTAAAACTGCCCTCTGCGCCTGCTGTTGCAAAGCTTGTGGCATCGCTTTGTGAAGAAGCTGTGCCTGTATATTTATAGCTGCCGTCAGCAAGCTTAACAGCTACAACATAGCTGCTGCCTGCAAGTATGTTAAACTCAGCGCCTGCTAAAGCTAAGGCCTGCCCACCTGCGCCTTTGTCTGTTTTTCTGACTTTAAGCACATACGGCTTATTCACGGCGGAAAGCTCAATTACCTCACCTGTGCTTGCGGCATTTACAATTGCGGTTACAGGCGCAAGAAGCGCGTAGCCTGCAGGCGCCAAAGTCTCGGTTATTGTGTAACTGCCATAGGGTACGTTGGTAAATGCGGCAATTCCATCGCTGCCTGTTGTTGCTTCCTGTGTTATTGCTTTGCCTGCTAAATCCGTACCTGTTAGCTTAAACTTCGCGCCCTGCTGCTTTTCGCCGCTTTCATCAACCTTGGTTATGCGCAAAGTCTTCTTTATGCGGGCGTTCGTATATTCTGCTGTATGCTCCCATATAAAGCTTGCATTATTTTGCTCGCCTATAACAAAAGTTCTTTGCTCATCGCTTTTTATGTAGCCTGCTGGAGCCTGCTTTTCCCTTAAGATATAGCTGCCTGCCGCCAAATCTGAAAACGTTATTTTCCCCTGTGCATTACTCGTAAGCTCGCGGATAATCCCGACTTCGCTCAAAAGCTCAAACACAGCGCCGCTAAGGGGTTTATCAGCAGCTTCAGCATCTTTTTTAATGACTTTGATTTCGCCCTTTTTAGGTGCGTTTGTCCAAGTTTGTGTAAGCAATGCAGCTTGTAAAACTGCCTGCCTGTTGTTGTTGACATTTACTACATAGCCCTCAGGCGCGCTAAGTTCTTTTACCCAATATGTGCCGTAAGGCAGGTTTGTAAACTCAACCTCGCCATTTGCATCTGTAGTGAAGGGCCCTTGTAAAGGCTCTGTTGCATTTTGGGATGTGTATAGCGCAAACTGTGCGCCTTTTAAATAGGTAGGTGAGCCGCCTTCGCTTTGCGCATCTGTCTTAATTATTTTAATGCTGCCAAAGAGCTTGTTGTTAAGCCAGGTTGCAGTTATTGTCTTTCCGCTTGTACCGCCTGTAATTGTGCCGTCAACCCCTACTGAAGAAGTAACTGCTGCTTCGCCGTTTTCGTCTATTATAAAATTGACTTTTTCGAAATAGCCCGAATACCCCGTCTTTTGGGTTTCCTGCAGGGCGTACTCGCCTTTTAGAAGCTCTGTGAACTCTAACTTCCCTCCGTTTGCAGTAGTGCCGGTTAGAATCTTCTGGTAGTTGTTGTTTTCCTTTTTATAGAGCGTAAACTCTATGGCGTCTAAGGTATTGTTTTGCTGGTCCTTTTTTATAATGGAGATTTTCCCTCTGAACAGGGTGTTGGTAAGTTCAGCTGTTTTGTCCTTTTGCGTCTTTTTAAGCTCGACATTCCCGGTTTTGCCGTTGCCGCTTATAGTGTAGCCTAAAGGCGCTGCAACTTCTTTAACATAGTAAGTGCCGTATGGCAGCTTATTTATTAGCACTCCGCTTGTGCTTGTAACTGTAAATGTTGTAAGCGTTCCACCAAACTCATAGTTGCTGCCATTTACCGTTAAGCCGACAATCGTATCTTGCGCACCTCCGCCGCCGACCTTATAAAGCTCAAACGTGCCGCCTGTAATATTCACAGAGGTGCTGCCGTCCTTGCCTTTTTTAATAAACTTAAGGCTGCCTACGCCGCTGTCTTTTTCATTGGTGAAGTTTGCTTCTGCGTACGCGCCGAGTGAGGCTTGTATTACCATTCGGCTGTCGCTCGATGCAAACGTGATGTTCTCAGTGCCCTTTGTAATAGTAATTGGGATTGGCACAGCGCTGCTATAGGAGCTTGTCTCTGAAACTGCTTCGTAAAGGTAGTAGGTATGAGTTCCACTTTTAAGGTTTGGCGTTTCGTGGGAGAATTTCATGCTGGCTTCTGCGCTGCCTTCAAGAAGCGTTGCAGATGCTATAACCGTATTCCCATCGCGAAGCTCAAATGTTACATTGCCCTTTGTGCCGCTGCCGTCATTCCACGCCTTTTTTATAAGCAGCTCTGCTTTGCGGTAAATGTATACTACAGTATCATCAGACAGGCGGTTTTCCCTGCGCGTGCCGCGTAAAATCTTATCCATGTCAACATTGACTGTAAAATCAAGGTTATATACGCCCTGCGGTATTGTGCCGGTTCCATTTTTCACAACTTTTACAATAGAGCTGCCGCTTTCAACAAGCTTAAATGGCTCGCTTGATGGAGATAGAGTGTTGATGCTAAAGCAGTTTGCTAAATTATCTGTTACAAACACTTTGCTGTCAGGGTGGCTTGCAATTCCGTTGCCAAACTGCTGGAGCGAAATGCGAAACTTTAGCGTTGCATTGCTTTCGTCAATTACTATTGAGGATTTTTCCGCTTCTCCTTCAATTATTGCTTTTCTTACGGAAAGCGCATAAGTGTCGTATGTGAGCACCTCGGTACTATCAGTACCTTTTATAGTGCTATCAACTGTAAGGCTGACTGAGTTGCTTATACTGCCGTTGTATGAAGTATTTTTCAGTTTGGCCGCATAGCGCACAGTAAGGTTTTCAATAGGGCCGTAAAGGTAGTTTTCACTACCCTCTAGTACTGCAGTTACCGGCAAACCTGCAATTTCTGCGCCTGTAAATTTAAGTTTGAACCCGTTGCCAAATGGTGCAGCTGTAATGCCTTCGGGGAAGGGAGCGCCATAAGCTTTTGCAACTCCCGCAGGGCCAAGCAGCATAATGAAGTCTTTTAGCTCTCCTGTGGTATCGCCATTTGGTTTGCATAAAACAAGCTGCGAGTGCAGGCCGTCTTCAATTTCCGCAGCAGTAAATTTATCTATTTTTGCATTAATTGAATATACTAAAGGCTTTGTTCTATCTTCAACTACATAAGCCTCACCTGCAGTAACTCCCGGTTTGTAGTTGCTAAAGAGCCCTTTCTTAACCCACGAGTCGCCTGAGCCGGAGCCGCCTGTGTCGCCTACATTAACTGTAATTGTTGTGCTGCCGATTGTTATAGTGCCTGTACCGCCGCCTTCATAGCCTGTTGTATCAACAGTGAGCATTACAAAGAAGCCCATGTTAACTACGTTTACACCTGCGGCTATATTGCCGACTGTAAATGTTATAATCCCGGTTGCCGCATCGTATGTATAGGCTGTCAGGTACGGGCTGTCTTTTATGACGCCGGCAAGGTTGTTGGGAACTAAAAACGTAGGGAGCGTAATCGGGATTTGCAGCCCATTATAAAAGCCGCCTAACGCTTCATTTATAAGCGACATCTCAACATCTAAGCGCGTTGTTTCACTGTGAACAAATGTGCTTTTTGTCACAGTTGCGCTTATGTTGATGTTTGATAGACCACCCGCAAGAGGCGCCGCCAAAGGCTCTATCATTAACCCTTTATTTTGCATTGGGTCAAGGGGAGCGCCTTGAAGTTCGGGCGTGCCGGGCGTTTCTGTTTCAGGCTCTCCTTCATCCGTTTCAACAGGAGGGTTTGGCTCAGGGTCGTCCTCTGATTCAGGGTCGCCCGTTTCTTGCGTATTGCCCTGCTCTGTGCCGCTTATTATATTGCCTGCCAAATCCGCGTCAAGTACATTTTCGGATGCAGAGGCAAGCATCACATGCCCAAAGCCCATAATAAGCGCGAGCAGCAGTGCAATAGTTTGTTTGCTTAGCCTAAGCTTGTTTATTGTTTTCATAGGATTACCCCTCTCTGTCCTTTCGGCATAAATCCTTATTGTTCAAGTTCACAACTTACCACCATCCGGCGGCTGCCTACGCCAACAGGCGCACATGTTACAAGAGATAAATTTCGCCCCTCTGCGCCTTTATAAAGCTCTTTAAACAAATCCGCAGGTTCAACCTCAACAGTTTCATTTACTATATAGGTATAAACAGTTCCCTCAGCATCTGCAATAATAACCTCGTCGCCTGATAACAGCTCGTCAAGCCTGTTGAACTTCCTGCCTTTTGCGCGCATCCTGTGGCCGAAGATTACGCAGTTGCCAGGGTGCCCGGGCAAGGCGGATGTTACAAGCCAGCCTGCCCCGTAGCGCAGCTGTATGCGCCCTGTTCCTTCAACAACCGGCAGCAAAAGGTCGATTTTTTTGATTTCGAGCGTTGCCATGCCAATGAGCCTGTCCGTAGCTTCCGGGACATCCTCAAGCAGGCTGTGCCCATAAAATTCTTCAAGCCCTTGGAGCACTTCAAGGTCATCTTCCTCACCTTCGATTTCTGGAGGAAGCGTTGTAAGGGAAATAACTGTGTTTCCGCTTTTTATTGCCTCTACAACTTCTTTTGAAGCCGCTGCCTGAAGCTCTGCCTTCCAATGGTCGCGCGTTAAAAGCAGCGCCCCCATAATAAGCAGAAGCATCGCCATAATCACAGTTAAGGCGCGAATGCTTTTATCCAACTTTGCCGTTTCATTCATATACGCCTCTGTTGTCAAAACAAGGAGAACACTTGCGTGTTGAACCATGTATAACCTAAGTCAATTTCAGGCAGCACCTGAATATCCATTAAAAGCCCTGCAATTACCCAAAGCACGCAAAGTATAAGTGCGCCAAGCAGAGTTAACACAAATACACGTCCTGCTCTGCTGCGTTTTTTCGGCAGGGGCTGCTCCTGAGCTAAGAGCCTTATAGCCTGCACTGAGGGCGGGTTTAAATCAGCGCTTGCAGGCGGTTGTACAGGCGCTGGTTCCTGCCATTGCATAGCTTTTGGTTCTGCAGCTTCTGCTGCCTGCGCTTTTATTGAAGGAGCTTCCAAAAGCGACGCCAAGACTGCGGCTCTGTCGCTTTTTTCAATTAGGTGTTTTTCAAGCTGCGCTTTTGCCAATGCGTTGAGCCACAAATATGTGCTGTCTATTTCATCTTCGCTTTTAAGCGTTTGCTGAACCTGCAAAAAGGTGCTCTTAAGCGTTTCGCGCGCAAGCTGTCTGTCTTTGCACTGCTCAAGCAGCATTTTGTAAACAGGTTCGCTGTATTGATTAAAAAGCCGGCGAAACGCCTCTTCATCTGTGCCTTTAATACGCCTTAAAAAAGCTGCCTTGTCCATTTCGCTCCTTTTTAAAAACCACTGCTTTTTCGCCCTTTAACCAGCCTCTCTATGTATGGCTGCATGAGCTTCGATATAATACGCTATAAATGTATATAATACGAGTTTTCCCTTATAAAACAGTATATCAAATATTATCGCCATGCCGGTCTCATGTCGGTCTCATTTCAGTCTTATTTTGGTCTCATTTTGGTCTCATGAGTGTTTTTGATTGTATCTTCGCTGAAAAATGATGTTTGGTGTGACTTTTCTTAAAATACAAGATATTTGTTTCTGCCGATTATTTGCGCAATGCATTGTTAAGATTCAGAGGTATATTGAGGTATATTATGGTATATGCTGATGGACTTGGCTGCTATGGCGCAATGGGAAAGCGAACATATTTCTTTCATATAAAGCTCAGTGGAGTGCAGATATACAGTTCACTCTTCTTGGCGGAGCAAGCAAGGTTATAGTGCTTGCATTTGCATCTTTAGCAAAATCTTAAGGTTACAATGTTCAAATTGCAACACGCTTACTATTAGGTTTACTCGCCGAACTTGGCTTGCACTACTGTGTGGGCTGTTTTTTATTGAGGAAGTGAAACGAAATAAACAGAAATTAATTTTGGGAATGCCTACTCGGGTGGGTACAGGACAATTGAGAGAATGCGCCTCGCGTGAGTTTTTTGGAAAGGGGGGGGTGGAGTAGTGGAAAGATGTATTTGTGGCAATAGCCTCTCTAAAGGCGCTTTAATGCATTTTTCAATTGACAAATACAAAATAATGAGGCAAATATAGAATGACTGAGGATTGGTAAAAATTAAAACAGTGGTGGGTTACAATGCAAATTGCGTTAACTAAAAAACTCGCGGCAGCTATGA